>NZ_JAZHPE010000044.1:0-5153 GCF_036553535.1 Subtercola sp. YIM 133946 | reverse complement strand
GGTTGAGTAGCGCGACGCGCAGCGTCACGCGTATCGAAACCGACTGCGCTACCCCCGCCGGTTGAGTAGCGCGACGCGCAGCGTCACGCGTATCGAAACCACTGCGCCACCCCCGCTGGTTGAGTAGCGCGACGCGCAGCGTCACGCGTATCGAAACCGACTGCGCCGAGACTCAGGCCTTGGTGGCGAGGTCGGCGTAGTCGCCGAGACGCCCTGTTCGCATCACGCGCTCGAGCAGAAGGTCGAAGTTGCGCGCCATCTCCTGCGCGCCCTCACCGGGCCACACGTGCAGCGGCTTCGCCGCACCCTGGGCCTGCTGCAACGACGTGCGCTCGGGCAGTTGGGGTGAGAGCACCAGCGGGCCGAACATGTCGCGCAGCTCTTTGATGCGAAACTGGTGCTCGAGCGACTGCGACCGCACGCGGTTCACGATGATGCCGAGCGGCTGGAGGCGGGGGGAGAGACCGCGGCGGATCTCTTCGATGGCGCGCAGCGCGCGGTCGGCAGCGGCCACTGAGAACAGTCCCGGCTCGGTCACGACGGTGACGCGGTCACTCGCGGCCCACGCGGTGCGCGTCAGGGCGTTCAGCGAGGGGGCGCAGTCGATCAGCACGAGGTCGTAGTCGCTCTCGACGGTGGCGAGGGCTTCTTCGAGTTTCCAGATGTCGCGGATCGACGGATGCGGGCCGTCGAAGTTCAGCGCCGACGGCGACCCGATCAGCACGTCGATGGTGCCGCCGCGGTCTTTGGTCCAGCCGCTGGGCGCGATGGCCGCCCGAACGATCTTCTCCTTCGGCGAGGCCAGCACGTCGGCCACGTTCAGGTGACCGGCGACGTTGATGTCCATACCGGTCGAGACGTCGGACTGCGGGTCGAGATCGACCACCAGCGTGCGCAGCCCCTTCGCGAAGGCTGCCGAAGCCAGACCGAGGGTAACGGTCGTCTTACCGACACCGCCCTTGAGTGAGCTGACGCTGAGTACATGCACAATCGTCTACGTTACCTTCACTAGGCTGGAGGAACCTAACTGTCTCCTGTGTGCCGCATGGATGCCGCACGACAACCAGAAGGACCTCCATGTTCAAGAAGATCCTGGTAGCAAACCGTGGCGAGATCGCCATTCGGGCGTTTCGGGCGGCCTATGAATTGGGGGCAGCAACGGTCGCGGTGTTTCCGTACGAAGACCGCAACTCGATGCACCGCCTCAAGGCCGATGAGGCGTACCAGATCGGCGAGGTCGGGCATCCGGTTCGGGCCTATCTCGACGTGAGCGAGATCATCCGGGTGGCGAAGGAGTCGGGCGCCGACGCGATCTACCCGGGCTACGGTTTTTTGTCGGAGAACCCCGAGCTGGCGAAGGCGGCGGCCGAGAACGGCATCACGTTCATCGGCCCCGGCCAGCACGTGCTCGAGATGGCGGGAAACAAGGTCACCGCGAAGGAGCACGCGATCGCAGCCGGCGTTCCGGTGCTGAAGTCGACTCCGGCCACCCAAGACATCGAAGAGCTCATCGCGGGGGCAGCGGCCATCGGGTTCCCGATCTTCGCCAAGGCCGTCGCCGGCGGTGGCGGGCGGGGCATGCGGCGGGTCGAGACGGCCGACGAGCTGCGCCCGGCACTCGAGGCGGCGATGCGGGAGGCCGACAGCGCGTTCGGTGACCCCACCATGTTTCTCGAGCAGGCCGTTCTGAGGCCGCGGCACATCGAGGTGCAGATCCTAGCCGATGCGCACGGCACCACGCTGCACCTGTTCGAGCGCGACTGCTCGGTGCAGCGCCGCAACCAGAAGGTCATCGAGATCGCGCCGGCTCCCAACATCAGCGATGAGCTGCGTGATGCCCTGCACGCCGACGCGATCAAATTCGCCAAGTCGATCGGGTACGTGAATGCGGGTACCGTCGAGTTTCTGGTCGACACCGTGGGGGAGCGCGCGGGCGAGCACGTGTTCATCGAGATGAACCCGCGCATCCAGGTCGAGCACACGGTGACCGAAGAGGTCACCGACGTCGACCTGGTGCAATCGCAGATGCTCATCGCCTCGGGCTCGTCGCTCGCAGAGCTCGGGCTCAGCCAAGACACCATCGTGCTGCGCGGTGCCGCGCTGCAGTGCCGCATCACCACCGAAGACCCGAACGCCGGGTTCCGCCCCGACACGGGCAAGATCACCACCTACCGTTCGCCGGGCGGCGCCGGCATCCGCCTCGACGGCGGCACCGTGGCATCCGGTGCGCAGATCAGCCCGCACTTCGACTCGATGCTCGCCAAGCTCACCTGCCGCGGCCGCGACTTCGCCACCGCCGTACGCCGGTCGAAGCGGGCGCTGGCCGAGTTCCGCATCCGCGGCGTCTCGACGAACATCCCCTTTCTGCAGGCGGTGCTCGACGACCCGGCCTTCGTGGCCGGCGACCTGAGCACATCGTTCATCGAAGAGCGCCCGCAGCTGTTCGCCACCCACGTGTCGAAAGACCGCGGAACGAAGATCATGAACTGGCTCGCCGACGTCACGGTGAACCAGCCGAACGGCAAGCGGCCCGGCTCGGTGAACCCGGCGGCGAAGCTGCCCGCGCTCGACCTGTCGACGCCGGCACCTGCCGGTTCGCGCCAGCGGCTGCTCGAGCTCGGGCCGGTCGGTTTCGCCGCCGACCTGCGCGCGCAGACCGCCCTCGCCGTGACCGAGACGACGATGCGGGATGCCCACCAGTCGCTGCTCGCCACCCGGGTGCGCACGAAAGACCTCGTGGCCGTTGCGCCCTACGTCGCCCGCATGACTCCCGGCCTCTTCTCGATGGAGGCGTGGGGCGGCGCCACCTACGACGTGGCGCTGCGGTTCCTCGGCGAAGACCCATGGGAGCGGCTCACCGCGCTGCGTGAGGCGCTGCCCAACGTGGCTCTGCAGATGCTGCTGCGCGGCCGCAACACGGTGGGCTACACGCCGTACCCCACCGAGGTCACCGACGCATTCGTGCGGGAGGCCGCGGCGTCGGGGGTCGACATCTTCCGCATCTTCGACGCGCTGAACGACGTCAACCAGATGCGGCCCGCCATCGAGTCGGTGCTCGCCACCGGCACGACGGTGGCCGAGGTGGCCGTCTGCTACACGGGCGACCTGCTCGACCCGGCCGAAGACCTGTACACGCTCGACTACTACCTGCGTCTGGCCGAGACGATCGTGGCCTCGGGAGCGCACATCCTCGCCATCAAAGACATGGCGGGTCTCCTGCGGCCCTACGCCGCAGAGAAACTCGTCACCGCGTTCCGCGAGAACTTCGGGCTGCCGGTGCACGTGCACACCCACGACACCGCGGGCGGGCAGCTCGCCACCCTGCTCGCCGCCTCGCGTGCGGGTGCCGACGCGGTGGATGTGGCCAGTGCGCCGATGGCCGGCACCACCAGCCAGCCGTCGGCGTCCGCCCTGGTCGCCGCCCTCGCGCACACCGAGCGCGACACCGGGCTGTCGCTGCAGGCCGTCTCAGACCTCGAGCCGTACTGGGAGGCCGTGCGCGAGATCTACCGGCCGTTCGAGTCGGGGCTGCCCGGCCCCACCGGGCGCGTGTACAAGCACGAGATTCCGGGCGGCCAGCTGTCGAACCTGCGCCAGCAGGCCATTGCGCTCGGCCTGGCCGACCACTTCGAGAAGATCGAAGACCTCTATGCCGCGGCCAACAACATCCTCGGCCGTATTCCGAAGGTCACCCCCTCGTCGAAGGTCGTCGGCGACCTCGCCCTGCAACTCGCCGCCGTGGGTGCCGACCCGGCCGACTTCGCCGAGAACCCCCAGAACTACGACATCCCCGACAGCGTCATCGGTTTCATGGCGGGTGAACTCGGCGACCTGCCGGGCGGCTGGCCCGAACCGTTCCGCACCAAGGTACTCGCCGGCCGTGACGTCAGGGTCGGCGTCACCGACGTCAGCGACGCCGACAGGGCGCTGCTCGACGGCAGCTCGGCCGAGCGGCGCGACACTCTCAACCGGCTGCTCTTTCCCGGCCCGACCGCCACGTTCGCGCAGGTGCGGGAGAGCTACGGCGACCTCTCGGCCGTCGACACCGTCGACTACCTCTACGGGCTCGAACAGGGCGATGAGCACGTGGTCGAGATCTCGAAGGGTGTGCGGCTCTTCGTGGGGCTCGAGGCGATCGGCGAGGTCGACGAGAAGGGCATGCGCACCGTCATGACCATCCTCAACGGCCAGCTGCGGCCCGTCTCGGTACGCGACACCAGCGTGAAGGTCACCGTCACTCAGGCCGAGAAGGCCGACAGCGCGCGCGCCGGGCACGTCGCAGCCCCGTTCTCGGGCGTCGTCACCCTCAAGGTCGCCGAGGGCGACGTGCTCGCGGCCGGCGATGCGGTCGCGACCATCGAGGCCATGAAGATGGAGGCGGCGATCACCACCGCGGTCGGCGGCACCGTGAAGCGGCTCGCCATACCGACGACGCAACAGGTCGAAGCGGGCGACCTGCTCGTGGTCGTCGAGCCCGCCTGACGTTTGATACGGTCGAAAGACGACCCACCCCCAGGAGAACTCAACAATGACCGTGCGTGAGATTCGCATCTTCGGTGACCCCGTGCTCAAGACCGTCTCTGACGAGGTCGCAGCGATCGACGACCGGGTGCGGGGGCTGGTGGATGATCTGCTCGAGACCGTGCAGGTGCCGGGCCGCGCGGGCGTCGCGGCCTCGCAGATCGGGGTGAACCTGCGCGCCTTCAGCTACTTCGTCGACGGCGAACTCGGCTACCTGATCAACCCGCGCATCGTCGAACTCTCGGGTGAGCCCGAATTCATGGACGAGGGCTGCCTCTCGGTGCCGAACCTCTGGTTCAAGACGAAGCGTTACCCGTTCGCCCGTGCGGTGGGCACCGACGTCGACGGCAACGAGGTCGAAGTGTCGGGCACGGGAGTGCTCGCCCAGGCCCTGCAGCACGAGACCGACCACCTCGACGGCATGCTCTACCTCGACCGCCTCGAGAAAGACACCCGCCGCGAGGCGATGCGCCAGGTTCGCGAGTCTGACTGGTTCTGAGGCGGGCGGGTTTCGCTACGCGGGGGTTTCGATACGCGCTGCGCGCTACTCAACCGGCGGAGGCGCTGGGTGAGTAGCGGCGCGGAGCGTCGCGTATCGAAACCCCTACGTGTGCGGGTTTCGATAGGCGCTG
>NZ_JAZHPE010000043.1:0-14892 GCF_036553535.1 Subtercola sp. YIM 133946 | reverse complement strand
GGGCACCGGTGTGGGCGTCGGCGTGGGGGTGGGCACCGGTGTGGGCGTCGGCGTGGGGGTGGTCGTCGGATCGGTGGTCGTCGGATCGGTGCCCGTACCAGAGCCCGTTCCGGTACCGGAGCCCGTTCCGGTGCCAGAGCCCGTTCCGGTACCAGGGCCCGTGCCCGTTCCGGTGCCAGTCCCGGTGCCCGAGGTGGACCCGCCGCCCGGGGTTGTCGCGTTCCCGGGTGCCGGCGGGTTGCCACCGGGGGCGGTCGGCGTGGTGCCGCCCGCGCCAGCGGATGCGGAGCCTGTTCCCGCGCCGGAGCCTGTTCCCGCGCCGGAGCCCCCACCCGTGCCTCGCACCGTGCTCGACGTGCCACCGGTCGCGCCACCCTGGCCTGCGCCGCTGCCGCCAGCGTCGGGATCGCTCGGAGCGGCGGTGGCGCCGGTACCCGGATCGGCGGAGAAGGTGGGGGCGAGCGGCGGCTGGGCCTGGGTGGCCGGCCGCCGCGCGCCGAGGGGCGTGCGGGGAGTGAATGATCGGTCGGCGGAGTTGGCATGGCTTCCTGTGGATGCGGCGTCGGCCAGCGGAACCACCCGCGTACCTCCGGCCATCGGACCGAGCACGAACGCGGCACCGATGGCGGCCGCGACGCCCAGCGCGATGGCCGTCAGGGCGGCGCGCGAGGGCATGGCCGTGACGATCGCCGCGGGCGCCATCGGAGGTCGACCTGACGGAGCCACCCCACCCGACCGTCGGGTAGCCGCGTTGCCAGCGCTGCCACGTTCGCCGCCGCCCGCGTCACCGCGCGTGGCTGTGCCGCCAGGGTCGGAGCGGAGGCCTGTGCTGGCCTCGCCAGGCCCGCTCACGCTGGCCGAATGGGCCGAGTGGCCGAGCGGCGGAGCCGCGACCCCGTGGCCGACATGAACGGTGCCGCCGTGGCCGCCGGGAGCAAGCTCGGCGGGGGTGGCGGCGGGGGATTGAGCCGCGGTGGTGGTGTGCGCGGTCACCGGCGCGGGAGCGTGGGCGGTGAGAGCGTGTGCGGCAGGAGTGTGGGCGGCGGCCGGCGCGGGGGCATGGGCGGCGGGAATGTGCGCGGTGACCGGCGAGGGAGCCTGGGCGTTCGGGGCTGGGGTGTGGGCGGCGGGGGCGTGGGCGGCGGCCGGGAGGGTGGCGGCAGAGGCGGCGTCGCCGCCCTGGAGCCAGACGGTGTAGGCCAGCGCACCCGCGACGCCCGCCACGAGAGGGAGGAGCACGAGGGCGAGCCGGGAACCCACGTCGCGGGCCTCCTCCTCGACGATGGTGCAGGAGGGGCAGGAGGCGAGGTGGTCGGTGACACGCTTGGTCTCGCGCGGGCCCAGGGAACCGCGAGTGTAGGAGCCGAGCTTGTCGATGATGGCCGCGCAGTCGGTGTCGGCGGCGCGGGTGAGGTGGGCCTGGATCCACGCCTGGCGCAGTCCCTCGCGAGCACGGAAGGTCAGCGCCGACACAGCGTTCGAGGTCATGCCGAGCAGCGGCGAGATCTCGTGCGAGCTGAGCTGCTCGACCTCGCTGTACCAGAGCGCCTCCTGCCAACGGGTGGGCAGCGACCGGAAGGCCTGCGCCGTGAGGCTCTTGTCGAGCGCCAGCAGCGTCTCGGCCTCTTCGGAGTGCGGGTCGGCCAGAGCATCCAGTTCGTCGCTGGCGTCGACGATGCTGCCCCGCTTCCACTGCATGGCGACGTTGCGGATGGTGCTGAAGAGGTACGGCCTGAACGCCGCCGTGGGCCCGCCACCCGACCGGATGGCCTGCAGCACCTTGGCGAAGCTCTCGGCGACCACGTCTTCAGGGTCGAGGCCGTAGCTGCGGGCCACCGTTCGGCCCGCCCGCGAGTGCCGGTTCCACAGCTCGCCGAACGCACGCGAATCGCCGTCGCGCGTCTGCTGCACGAGCTCGAGGTCGGAGGGGCCGCGATCGCCGTCGGGCTCGGCGTGTGCGCCGACAGGGCCAGCACCGGCCATGACAATCACGTCCTTTCGTGAAAACAGAGGAATAGTGAATAATACTCACAGCGGCTGGGAAAGGCAACGCTGCTATGCTGGACGCGTCGCAACTGGCGTTCAGATGGTCACCATCGGGAAGCGACTGACACGGATTCGGCCGCTCGCCTGGGTCGGGATACAACCAACTGCAGCGTGCTCGCGCGCTGCCCGACGATGCACATCCAGACCTGTCGAAACCGAGGAGCTACCGTGACCATCAATGCCCCTGCACCCACCGCCCCCGACGCGGCCAGTTCGCTGCCGTCGACGTTCAACGACTCTCTCGCCAGCGTCGACCCCGAGATCGCCGCCGTGCTGCAGAGTGAGCTCGGCCGCCAGCGCGGCACGCTCGAGATGATCGCCAGCGAGAACTTCGTGCCCCGCGCCGTGCTCGAGGCGCAGGGCTCTGTGCTGACCAACAAGTACGCCGAGGGGTACCCGGGCAAGCGCTACTACGGCGGCTGCGAGTTCGTCGACGTCGCCGAGAACCTCGCGCGCGACCGCGCCAAGGCCCTGTTCGGCGCCGAGCACGCGAATGTGCAGCCGCACGCCGGCGCGCAGGCCAACGCGGCCGCCCTGATGGCGCTGGCGAACATCGGCGACACGATTCTCGGCCAGGAGCTCGCCCACGGCGGTCACCTCACCCACGGCATGAAGCTGAACTTCTCGGGCAAGAACTACAACGCGACGGCCTACGGCGTCGACCCCGAGACCTACCGCGTCGACATGGACGTGGTGCGTGCCAAGGCTCTCGAGTACCGCCCGACCGTGCTCATCGCCGGCTGGTCGGCATACCCCCGCCACCTCGACTTCGCCGCGTTCCGCTCGATCGCCGACGAGGTCGGCGCCACGCTCTGGGTCGACATGGCGCACTTCGCCGGCCTCGTCGCCGCCGGTCTGCACCCGTCGCCGGTTCCCCACGCCGACGTGGTCACCTCCACCGTGCACAAGACGCTCGCCGGCCCGCGCAGCGGTGTCGTGCTGAGCACGGCCGAGTACGCGAAGAAGGTCGACTCGGCCGTCTTCCCCGGCCAGCAGGGCGGCCCCCTGATGCACGTCGTGGCGGCCAAGGCGACGGCATTCAAACTCGCCGGCGAACCCGAGTTCAAGGGCCGCATGCAGCGCACGCTCGACGGCGCCCGTATCGTCGCCGAACGCCTGATGGCACCCGACGTCGCCGAGGCCGGAGTCAGCGTTCTGACCGGCGGCACCGACGTGCACCTCGTGCTGGTCGACCTGCGCTCTGCGCCGATCGACGGCAAGCAGGCCGAAGACATCCTGCACTCGGTGGGCATCACGGTGAACCGCAATTCGATTCCGTTCGACCCGCGACCGCCGATGGTCACCTCCGGGCTGCGCATCGGCACCCCGGCGCTCGCCACCCGCGGCTTCGGCGACGCCGAGTTCACCGAGGTGGCCGACATCATCGCCCAGGCGCTGAAGCCGTCGCCCGACGTCGAGGCACTGCGCGCCCGCGTTCTGAAGCTCGCCGACGCCTACCCGCTCTACGAGGGCCTCGAAGGATGGTAGCTGGCGCAGCCGGCCCCGCCTCGATCACCGGAGAGCAGTTCACCCTGCGCTTCGAGGGCACCGCCGGCGTCTCGACCGCCGTCGTCACCGAACTCGCGGCGAGCCTGCGCGCCCTCGTTCTCGACGGGGTCGAATCGGTCGAGGGCCACTCTGCCGCCGTGCTGCCGCCGATGGGCTCGGGCATCGTGCTGGTGCCGTGGCCGAACAGAATCGCGGATGCCCGCTGGCAGTTGAAGGGCAAGACCCAGCAGCTCGACATCACCGAACCCGCCACGGGCAACGCCATCCACGGCCTGCTGCGCAACACGGCCTACCGTGTCGCGGCGTCGTCTGAGAGCTCGATCACTCTCGAGGCCACGGTCTTTCCGCAGCACGGCTACCCGTTCCTGCTCGACACGAGCGTCGAGTACACGCTGGGCGAGGGCGGCCTGACGGTGACACATCGCGTGGCGAACCGCTCGGCCGACGCCGCGCCCGTGGCGGTCGGTGCGCATCCGTACCTGCGGGTCGGCGACGTGCCCGTCGACGACCTGGTGCTCACCGTCGACGCCGCCACTCAGTTCGAGGTGGATGCCAAGCAGATCCCCACGGCAGAAGTGAGCCTCGACGGCTCACCGTTCGACCTGCGCGCAGGCCGCCGCATCGGCGGACTGGCCATCGACCACGGATACGGCGCCGTCGCATTCACCGACGGGCGGGCCGTGCACTCGGTCACCGCCCCCGACGGGTCGGGCACGGAGCTGTGGGGCGACGAGCACTTCGCGTTCGTGCAGGTCTACACGCCCTACAACTTTCCGCGGCCGACCGGCACGGGCTACGCCGTCGCGATCGAGCCGATGACGGCCCCGGCCAACGCGTTCAACACCGGCGAGGGGCTGGCCTGGGTGAACCCCGGCGACACGTTCAGCGCGTCGTGGGGCATCCGCCACCGCAGCGCCGGCCAGCGCGCCGCATGACAGAGGGGCCGGCCCGTTCGCACGGTGCCGGCCCCTCTGGCTGGTGAACGGTCAGTTCTCGACGTTCGGCGGAGTGGCGTCGACCTCGCCCACGAAGTTGTAGGGAATCGGTTCGACGGTGCCGTCGCCGAGCGCCCAGGTGCGCACAGACGTCGCACCGTCGACCTCGAAGGTCAGCTCGACGAGGTCTTGGTACGCCCCGTCGACGTACGGCAGCTCGATGACCTCGGCGTTGCCGAGGGTCGTCGGGCCGATGAGTTCTGCTTTGTAGGTGCGTTCGTCGGTCATAGCTTCCTTGCTCTTTTCGTTTGCTCTTATCCGCGTCGCTGCGTGTGTACCCAGCGTAGGGGCCGCGCGCCGGGCACGTAAGGGGAGACCTGTGCACGTTCTCCCAAAAGCAGCGCCCCGCTGCCATACTCGAGGCGTGAAGAAGTGGGCGGCGGTCATCGTTCTGGGTCTTGCCCAGTTCGTCATGGTGCTCGACAGCACGGTCATGAACGTCTCGATCTCGACGGTGGTGAAAGACCTCGACACCACAGTCGCTGCGATGCAGGGCGCCATCACCTTCTACACGCTCACCATGGCGGCCTTCATGCTGCTGGGTGCCAAGCTGGGCGACATCTGGGGTCGCCGCCGCGCCTTCGTGGTGGGCTCGATCGTGTACGCGTGCGGGTCGCTCATCACCGGGCTCGCGCCGAACATCGCGACGCTGTTCGTCGGCTGGTCGGTGATCGAAGGTCTGGGTGCCGTGCTGGTGATCCCCGCGATCGCCGCGCTGGTCGCGACCAACTACTCGGGGCGCGACCGCGTCACCGCCTACGCGATCATCGGTGCCATCTCGGGTGGGGCCGTGGCGGCGGGGCCGCTGATCGGCGGTTTCGTCACCACCTACTTCAGCTGGCGGTACGTGTTCTTCGGCGAGGTGGTGATCATGGCGGTGGTGCTGCTGCTCACCCGCTTGGTCGCCGACACGAGCGTGCCGCAGAAGATCAAAGTCGACGTGCTGAGCGTGCTGCTCTCTGCGGCGGGGCTGGTCTTCGTCGTGTTCGGGATGCTGCAGAGCAAGACCTGGGGCTGGATTCTGCCCGAGCATCCGCCCGTCGTCGGCGGCAACCCGCTCGAACCGCTCGGCCTCTCGCTCGTGCCGTACTTCATTCTGGGCGGAGCCGTGCTGCTCTGGCTCTTCGTGGTGCGCCAGCGGCACCTCGTCGGGGCGGGTCGTGCGCCGCTGGTGCAGGTGTCGATGTTCGGCATCAGGCAGCTGCGAGCAGGGCTGTCGGTGCTGGCCGCGCAGTACGCCATCACGGCGGCGATCTTCTTCATGATTCCGGTGTACCTGCAGATGACGCTCGGGCTCGACGCGCTGAGCACGGGCCTGAAGATCTTTCCGCTGTCGGTGTCGCTCATCATCTTCTCGATCGTGGGTACGCGACTGACGGCGTTCTGGTCGCCGCGTCGCATCGTACGGTTGGGCCAGCTCATTCTGATCGGCGCATCCATCGCCCTGCTCGCCTCTGTGTCGCTCGAGCTGAAGACGCTGCCGTTCGCGATCGGCATGTTCTTCGCGGGCGCCGCGCTCGGGCTGCTCGCGTCGCAGCTCGGCAATGTGAACATGTCGGCCGTGACCGAAGAGCAGACCAGCGAGGTGGGCGGCCTGCAGGGCGTGTTTCAGAACCTCGGCTCGTCGCTCGGCACGGCGCTCATCGGTTCGGTGCTGATCGGCTCGCTGGCGACCGGATTTCTCGGCAGCGTCAGTTCGAGCGACCTGCCCGACTCGGTGAAGTCGCAGGTGGAGACGAGCACGCAGCACGGCGTGGAGATCGTGCCGGTCGCGAGCGTGGCCGGCATCGCCGAGAAGGCGGGCGTGTCAGCCGAACAGGGGGCGCAGCTGGCGTCGCTGTACAGCGACTCGCAGGTGGCGGCGCTGCGGCTGTCGCTGTTCGTGCTGACGGTGATCGCGATCGTGTCGCTGCTGTTCTCGAAGAACATCCCGACCGAGCTCATCGGCGGCGGCGGGGCCTCGGCCGGTCGCGGCAGGAGCAGACGCGCCGGCGGGGCGGCCGGGTAGCGCGAGCCGGGCCGCGAGCCCAGATGTGCCGTGCCGTGCCGTGCCTAGCGTGCGCGGCGTTCCCGGCGTGCCCAGCCGCGAGAGGTGCGCGACTCAGCAGTCGGGCAGATCGAGCAGGTTGTTGCGCGGCGAGTCGTCGAGGTCGGCGCGCAGGTATCCGCCGCCGGCGTCGGTGACGTGCATGACGGTGGCCCGCCGGGTCGGCCACGACACCACGTAGGTGCATTGGCCGACCTCGATGTCGAGAATGGCGTCGGCCGCCGCCACCAGCACGCCCGGCTGGTCTTCGCAGTCGACGTGGGTGACATAGCCCGAGGGCGTCTTTCGTGTTGCCGTGATTCGTCGAACAGTCATGGTGTTCTCCCGCTAGCCCGGTCTGCGTGCCTCGCGCAGGCTCTCGTGTGACATCAGGATAGAACTCCGATCGGGGCGCGACCCTGCCGGAGCGTCTTTCTGTGAGGTCGCTCAGCAGGTTGCAACGGTGCGGTAATCCAGTCGGTCGAGCGCTGGTCGGACGCGCTGCCGGTGGCGGCGCTGAGGATGCCGGTGCTGCCGATGGTGGCGCTGAAGATGCCGGTGCTGAGGGTGCCGGCAGAGCGAAGTCCGGTCCGATCCATCCGCCGCTGCCGCTCACCGGCACTGGGATGCGGCGGTGGTGCACACGGCGGCGGTGATGGCCGTCACGGTGGCGCTCATCCAGTCGAGGTAGGTTTCGCCGGCCGGCAGGGTCTCGGTGACTGGAACCACCGCAATGCCGGCCGACTTGGCCGCCGCCAGAACCGCCTCCGTCTGTGGGCCGCTCGTCTGCTCGTTGTAGACCAGCACGGCGACCTGGTGCTCGGTGAAGAGAGCGAGGGTCTGCTGCAGCACGTCGGGTGCGGCATCCGTACCCTCTTCGACTGCGGCGCTGAAGGCCTCGGGCGTCTTGTTCGTGAAGCCCATCGCGGTCAGCAGGTACAGCGGAACCGGCTCGGTGATCGCTGCCCCCACCCCCGCGTCGGTGCTCGCGGCCGCCGCCACGGCCTGTTCGATCGTCGTCAGCCGGGCCGTGAAGCTGGCCGCATTGGCGGAGAACGTGACCGCGCCGGCCGGGTCTGCGGCGGTGAGCACCGAGGTCAGGCGGTCGACGACCTTCGCCACGGTCGGCAGGTCGTACCAGACGTGCTCGTTGAACGAGCCGTCGGCCGGGTTCTGGTCGAAGCCAGACAGGTCTGCGGCGGTCAGCACCGTCGCACCCGGGTTGTTCGCGGCCTGCAGCATGGTGTCGATGAAGTCGTCGTAGCCACCGCCGTTCTCGATGACGATCTGTGCCTTCGACAGCGCCAGCTGGTTCTGGGCATCTGCCTGGTACTCATGTGGGTCTCTGTCGGGATCGTCGATGATCGACGTCACGCTCACGGCGTCGCCGCCGATCTGCTCGGCGATGTCGCCGTACACGTTGGTCGAGGCGACGATCAGGATGGGCGAGCCGGCCGAGGGAGTCGGGGCCGAGGAGCCGCTCGCCGCTGGGCCGCTGGTCGAGCATCCGCTGACCACGACGGCGAGGGCGAGGGGAGCCGCCAGAACGGCGAGCGAACGGAAAGAACGGCGCATGGGAGACCAATCTGTGTGAGGGGTTCGCCTTGAGCATAATGATATTCATTATCATTAAGAAACCAGCGAGCGACTGCGGCGGGAGTCGCGCCGACGCCCTCCAATGCCGACGCCCTCCAATGCCGACGCCCTTCAATGCCGACGCCCTCCAAAATGGGTGGAGCGGGTAGCGCGGGAAGCACGGGCAGTACGGGCGCTACAGGTAGCACGGGCAGTATGGGGGGAGGAGGTGCGCGTGAGCGACGAGATGGTGCTGGTCACCGGCGGAACCGGCTTTGTGGCGACGCACTGCGTCGTGCAGCTGCTCGAGGCCGGCTACCGCGTGCGCACGACCGTTCGCTCGCTGGCGCGCGAGGGCGAGGTGCGCCGGGCGGTCGCGGCCGGCCTCGCTGCCGTTGCAGTGGCGGCGAGTGGCTCGCAGGCCGGCAACGCCGACCCCGCCGCCGACCCCGTCGCCGACCCCGCCACCGACCCCGACCTGGCGGCGGGTGGGCGCCTGCAGGTGGTCGGGGCCGACCTCACCGCCACGCCCGGCTGGGCCGAGGCCGTCGTCGGCTGCAGGTATGTGTTGCATGTGGCCTCGCCGTTTCCGGCTGTGCAGCCCGACAACCCCAATACCCTGGTCGCTCCGGCCCGCGACGGAACGGTTCGCGTGCTGCGGGCGGCACGTTCGGCCGGCGTCGAGCGCGTCGTTCTGACCTCGTCGTTCGCCGCCGTCGGTCACGGGGTCGAGCATCCGCCCGACTATGTGTTCACCGAGACCGATTGGAGCGACGCCACGGCCGACGTCAGCCCCGACGCGATGGCGAAGACCCTCGCCGAGCGGGCTGCCTGGCAATACATCGCCGAGAGGGCGCCCGACCTCGAGCTGGCCGTGATCAACCCCGTGAGCGTGTTCGGGCCGGCTCTCGGCCCGCACCTGTCGACTTCGCTGCTGCTGCTGCGCGGCTTTCTCGGCGGCGTGCCGCCGGCGGTCGCGCGGGTCTCAACCTCGGCCGTCGATGTTCGCGACGTGGCCGACCTGCACCTGCGGGCGATGACGCATCCGGATGCCCGGGGCGAACGATTTCTCGCCGTCACCGGTTCGCCGCTGACCCATCTGCAGATCGCACAGCTGCTGCGTTCGCGGCTCGGCGAGGCGGCCGACCGGGTGCCGAAGCGTCAGCTGCCCGACTGGACCGTCTCGCTCATGGCCCCGTTCACCCCGCAGCTCGAGGATATTCGCCTGCAGCTCGGCACCCCGAAGGCAGCGCGCAACACGAAAGCGAAGACCGTTCTCGGTTGGCAGCCGCGCAGCAACGTCGAGGCCATCGTGGCGGCGGCCGAGAGCATCTTGGCGCTCGGCCTCGTCGGCCGCGGCTGACTGTGGGCGATCGGTCGGTTCGTCTGGGGTTCGTCTGTCGCCCCGTCGGCCGGCGGGCCAGCGCGCCTACGGCGTGAGCACGATGCGTTCGTTCGTTGCGGAATTCGACCACAGCGCCTCAACGTCGCTGAGTGGCCGTGCGACGGCGTCGACGGCGAATGTGCCCGCGTTGATCTCGTCGACCAGCGCCGGCAGCGTCGACAGAATACCGGCGGCCGAGACCGACCCCTGGCCGCTGCCCACGAACCGCAGGTTCGCCTGCCGCAGCGCGGCCGACGGCAGCGCGATGGTGGCGCCGGCGACCGAGCCGATCTCGATCCAGGTCAGGGCCTTCGAGCGGTCGGCGCGGCCCTGCAGCAGGGGCATGATGGCGTCTTCGGTCGGCGTGCCCCAGAGGTAGTCGAGCACCACATCGACGTCGGCCGCCTTTGTGGCGAGATCGGCGGCCACGGCATCCGGAGCGGCCGCGAGGTCGATCGTTTCGTCTGCGCCGAGCGCACCCAGTGTCGCGAGTCTCTCGGCGCCGCGGCCGGCCGCGATTACCGAGCCGGCACCCAGTCGCCGGGCGACCTGGATGGCCAGCCGGCCGGCCGATCCGGTGCCGCCGAGCACCAGCACCGACTGGCCGGGGGTGAGCGTGGCCCGCTTGTGCAGTGCGACCCACGACGACATCGCGGGGTTCATGGCCGCGGCCAGCCGAACCGCGTCGGTGTCGGCGGGAAGGGGGATGCTGCGGCGAACGTCGATCACCGTCTGCTCAGCCATCGCGCCCATCGTGGTGTCGGGCAGCAGAAAGTAGACGAGCGAACCGTCGGCGCGCCGGCCCACTCCGTCGATGCCGGGGATGAGCGGCAGCTCGTCGGTAGACGTGTAGTGCGACCCGTCGGCCTGCGACCGAACCCGCGGATGCAGCCCCGACGCGATGACGTCGACGACCTCTTCGGTGGGGCGAGTAGCGGTGGGCGCGTCGAACTCCTCGTAGCGCGGGGATCGTGCGAATTCTCGGACAACGGCGGCGTGCATGGGCGGCCTCTCTCGATCAGACGTTTAGTTGGTGATACCAATTATATAGGTGGTGTCACCAACTATATTGCTAGAATGCCTGTATGAACGCTGGCACTTCCCCGACCCCGGTGCCCGACCCACTTGCGATGACGGCCGTCGATGCGCTCGCGCAGGTCAGTTTCGCGGTGCAGGCCAGACTCACTCGGGTGGCCGCCGCCCATGACCTCTCGATGACGCAGCTGCGGCTGCTGGGCATCCTGCGCGATCGCACACCGAGCATGGCCGCGATCGCCGACGTTCTCGAGCTCGACCGCTCGTCGGTGTCGGGGCTGATCGACCGGGCCGAACGGCGGGGTCTCGTCGCCCGGCGACCCTCGCCGACGGATGCCCGGATCACGCTGGTCGAGGCGACGCCGTTCGCGCTCGAACTGGGCGCCCGGCTCGAAGCCGAAGCCGCCGATTCGCTCGGCGAGCTGGCGGCATCGAGTTCGGCCGACGACCTGGCCGCCTTCGTGCGACTCGCGGCCGCGGTCGAGCGGGGCGCGGTGCGCGTGCTGGGGGCTGCGGGCTGACGCTCGGGGGATGCCGGCTGACGCGGGGGCGAGCGTTTAGCCCCTCGAGAACGACGAAGGGACCGCGCCGGGTGGCGCGATCCGTTCGATAGTGGGCCGACGGCACGTGGTGCCGCCGACCCGG
This sequence comes from Subtercola sp. YIM 133946, assembly GCF_036553535.1. Classification (NCBI taxonomy): domain Bacteria; kingdom Bacillati; phylum Actinomycetota; class Actinomycetes; order Micrococcales; family Microbacteriaceae; genus Subtercola; species Subtercola sp. YIM 133946. Next base: position 3,677 of record NZ_JAZHPE010000043.1, on the reverse strand, counting down.
GAGAGGCAGGCTCAGCTGGTCGGCCGGTCGAACCGGGCGCCGGCCGGGTTCGGGCTGCTGAGAACGAACACCAGGATGATGATGGCGCCCACCAGCGGAATGAGCAGAATGAAGATCCAGCCCGCTGAGTGGTTGGTGTCGTGCAGGCGGCGCGAAAGCAGGGCGAGGCTCGGGATGATGATCGCCAGGCTCCAGACCAGCGCGATGATGCTGATCACGATGCTTCCGCCGCCGTACGTCATCATGCCGTGCGAGTCGAAGCGGTTGCCGCCGGTCGCGTTCGTCAGGATGTTCAGAATGATGCTGACGATCACCGAGACGAGCGCCCACCACCAGTACTCGGCACGGCCGGCCCGGCCCGAGAAGGCGGCGTACTTGGTGAAGAAACGGCGCACGGCGACGCCGAAGGGGGCGTTGTAGTACGGCGCCCAGAGTGGAACAGGGCCGCCCGGTACGGCTCCGGCCTGCTGGGGCGGGAGGGGCGGAGGGGGTGGCATGGTCATGGTGTCCTCGCATCGTTAACCTTGGCTGACGGTCTGCAGCACCCCATCCTGACATTCAGCTGTGCGTCTGCAGGGTATTGGCTCGCCGTACTTCACCGAGTGTCGTGGCTTGGCAATCGGTTGACACGGCCGCTCGCGATGCGATGGAATAGCAGCCATGCCTCCTCCGCACCGCCGCGACCCTGACCGTCTGCTGCCGGCCGACCCGACCACCCGGTCGATCGCCCGCGGCCTGTACGAGCGTGTCGCCGGCCTGCCGATCATCTCGCCGCACGGCCACGTGCCACCCGCCCTGCTGAGCACCGACGAGCCGTTCCGCGACGCGGCCGAGCTCTTCATCGCGGGCGACCACTACATCACCCGCCTGCTGCACGCGGCGGGCGTCGACCTGACCACGGTCGGCGTCGGGGTCGACAACGCCGACCCGCGTGAATCGTGGCGGGTGCTCGCCGAACACTGGCACCTGTTCGCCGGCACCGCCTCGGGGTACTGGCTCGACGAAGAACTCGCGACCGTGCTCGGCATCGACACCCCCCTGTCGGCCGACACCGCCGACGAAATCTTCGACGCGGTGGCGGAGCGACTGGCGACCGATGAGTTCAGACCGCGCGCGCTGTTCCGTCGCTTCGGCATCGAATTTCTCGCCACGACCGACGACCCGCTCGACGACCTGACCCAGCACGAGGCGTTGCACGCCCTCGAGCCCGAGCTCGGCGGCCGCGTCGTGCCCACCTTCCGCCCCGACCGCTACCTCGACCCCGACGCGGCCGGGTTCGCCGAGAATGTCGGCGGCCTGCTCGCGGCCGAGGGAGCGCCAGGCTCGTTCGCCGGGTATGTCGCCGCGCTCGAGGCCCGGCGCCGCCAATTCATCGACCACGGCGCGGTGTCGGCCGACCACGGGGTCGAAGAACCGTACACCGCCGAACTCGACGCGGGTGCCGCCGAGACCCTCTTTCAGAGCGTGATCTCCGGCCGGGCGTCCGTCGCCGAACGCCGTGAGTTCCGCGGCCACATGCTGCTGCAGATGGCCCGGATGAGCGTCGACGACGGCCTCGTGATGACGGTGCACGCCGGGGTGCTGCGCAACCACAGCACGCCGACATTCAGGCGCCTCGGGCCCGACACCGGCCACGACATTCCCGTCGCCACGTCATTCACCCGGGGCCTTCGCCCCCTTCTCGAGCGATTCGGCCTCGAACGCGACCTGCACCTTGTGCTGTTCACGGTCGACGAGACGGCGTTCTCGCGCGAACTCGCCCCGCTCGCCGGGTTCTATCCGAGCGTGTACATCGGCGCCCCCTGGTGGTTCCTCGATGCGCCCGACTCGATCGGGCGGTTCCGCCAGGCGGTCACCGAGACGGCGGGTTTCTACCGCGGGTCGGGGTTCATCGACGACACGCGGGCGTTCCTGTCGATTCCGGTGCGGCACGACATGGCCAGGCGCGCCGACTCTGCCTTCCTGGCGCGGCTCGTTGCCGAGGGGCGGCTGCCGGTGGCATCGGCCGAGCGCATCGCCGACGACCTGGTCGGGTCGATTCCGCGAACGGTGTTCAAGCTGTGAGCGCCGCTGGGCATCCGGTCGCCCTGACGCGTGAGACCGTCGCCACCGGGCGGATACCTCTGCTCGGGCAGGGCGAATCGGACGGCGCCGCGCACGAGACCACTCCACCGGTGCGCATCGTGCACCTCGGGCTCGGAGCGTTCCACCGTGCGCACCAGGCCTGGTACACCGCGCACGCGTCAGACGCCGCCGACTGGGGCATCGCCGCCTTCACGTCACGCAGCGCCACCCTCGCCGAGCAGCTCACCGCGCAGGGCGGGCTCTACACGCTCGTCGAGCGCGGAGCCGATGCCGACTCGTTCGAGGTGGTGGGCAGCCTCGTTGCGGCCTTCGCCGGCGACCGCGTCGACGAGCTCGTGCGGTTGCTGGCCGACCCGAGCGTCGTCATCCTGACGCTCACGGTCACCGAGGCCGGCTACCACCTGGCTCCGGATGCCCGGCTCGACCTGCTCGACGACGTCGTGCGTGCCGACATCGCCGTGCTGCGCCGCCTCCTCGGCATCGCGCCGGGTGGCGCCGTACCCGGCGGCGGCAGCCTCGATGCCGCACCCGGCGGCACCGCACCCGGCGGCATCGCCGAACCCAGCCGCGCCGGCCCCGACGACGGCGGCGCGCGGCAGCCCGCCACGCCGCTCGGCCGCATCCTGCTCGGGCTCGACGCGCGGCGGCGCGCGGGTGCCCCGCCCCTCGCCATCGTGCCCTGCGACAACGTGCCCGACAACGGCGCCGTCGTCGGCGCTGCGCTGCTCGCCCTCGCCGCCGAGGTCTCGCCCCTGCTCGCGGCGTGGCTGCCCGGTGCGGTCTCGTTCGTGTCGACCTCTGTCGACCGCATCACCCCGCGCGCCACTCCGGCCGACGCCGACGACGTACTCGCGGGCACCGGCCTCGTCGACGCCGCCCCCGTGGTCACCGAACCCTTCAGCGACTGGGTGCTCTGCGGCTCGTTCCCCTCGGGCCGGCCCGCGTGGCACACCGCCGGCGCTCGTTTCGTCGACGACATCGGCCCGTGGGAGACCCGCAAGCTCTGGATGCTCAACGGCGCCCACACGCTGCTGGCCTCGTCGGGCCGCCTGCGTGGGCACAGCACCGTCGCCGAAGCCATCGCCGACCCGCGCTGCCTCGCCGAGGTGCACCAGCTGTGGAACGAGGATGCCCGGCACCTCGCCGACCTCGCCGCGGGCACCGATCTCGACCTCGACGCCTACCGGCTGGCGCTGCTCGAGCGCTTCGCCAACCCGCGCATCGAGCATCGCCTCGAACAGATCGCCCAGGGCGCGGAGGGCAAGCTGCGCATGCGCGTCGTTCCCGTCGCCCGGCTGGAACGGGCATCCGGCCGCCCTGCCCTCGGCTGCGCGCTGACGCTGGCCGCCTATCTCGAGACGCTCGCTCCCGGCGACGCGACCGCTCCGGGCGCCGCGACGAGCGCGACGACCGCGACGCTCGTCGCGACCATCGACGCGGGCCTGGCCGCCGACGACGCGTTCGTCGAGGCCGTCGAGGCCGCGCGCTCGACCTTCGCGCCCGCCCCCGCGGCCCCCGCCCCCGCGGCCACCGCGCCCGCGCCCGCGCCCACCGCGCCCCCGACCGCCGGCGCGCCCGCCGCTGCCCCGCCC
>NZ_JAZHPE010000042.1:0-4863 GCF_036553535.1 Subtercola sp. YIM 133946 | reverse complement strand
GAGGCTGGGCTTCTTGAAGGTGGGTCCGGCGCTGTCCTACGCTCCCCCACCGTCTCCCGTGCAGTACCATCGGCGCTGCGAGTCTTAGCTTCCGGGTTCGGAATGTTGCCGGGCGTTTCCCTCGCGCTATGGCCGCCGAAACATTAGGGACATCCTGATGGGGTGTCTAAACGTTCGGAAGTGTTAGCTTTCGTGTTTAGTTATCCGAACCCCTGTGGGGGGTTGGGGTGTGACCCGACCGTATGTCGGGAACCACAGAGTGGACGCGAGTGTCTTGTTGACAGAAGTTTTTCGCACCACCCTGTTGGGGGTGGTGGTGTTGGTGAAGTTGTTGGCTTATTAGTACAGGTCAGCTACACACCTCGTTAGTTGGTGCTTCCACATCCTGCCTATCAACCCAGTAGTCTCCTGGGAGCCTCTCCCCATAAATGGGATGGAAATCTCATCTCGAAGCCGGCTTCCCGCTTAGATGCTTTCAGCGGTTATCCGTTCCGAACGTAGCTAATCAGCGGTGCACTTGGCAGTACAACTGACACACCAGAGGTTCGTCCATCCCGGTCCTCTCGTACTAGGGATAGCTCTTCTCAAATTTCCTACGCGCGCAGAGGATAGGGACCGAACTGTCTCACGACGTTCTAAACCCAGCTCGCGTACCGCTTTAATGGGCGAACAGCCCAACCCTTGGGACCTACTCCAGCCCCAGGATGCGACGAGCCGACATCGAGGTGCCAAACCATGCCGTCGATATGGACTCTTGGGCAAGATCAGCCTGTTATCCCCGAGGTACCTTTTATCCGTTGAGCGACAGCGCTTCCACAAGCCACTGCCGGATCACTAGTCCCGACTTTCGTCCCTGCTCGACTTGTCAGTCTCACAGTCAAGCTCCCTTGTGCACTTACACTCGCCACCTGATTGCCAACCAGGTTGAGGGAACCTTTGGGCGCCTCCGTTACTCTTTAGGAGGCAACCGCCCCAGTTAAACTACCCACCATGCACTGTCCCAGAACCCGATCAGGGTTCGTAGTTAGATATCCAGAGTGACCAGAGTGGTATTTCAACAATGACTCCACGAGCACTAGCGTGCCCGCTTCACAGTCTCCCACCTATCCTACACAAGCCACACCGAACACCAATACAAAGCTATAGTAAAGGTCACGGGGTCTTTCCGTCCTTCTGCGCGTAACGAGCATCTTTACTCGTAGTGCAATTTCGCCGAGTTCGCGGTTGAGACAGCTGGGAAGTCGTTACGCCATTCGTGCAGGTCGGAACTTACCCGACAAGGAATTTCGCTACCTTAGGATGGTTATAGTTACCACCGCCGTTTACTGGGGCTTAAATTCTGGGCTTCGCCTTGCGGCTAACTCTTCCTCTTAACCTTCCAGCACCGGGCAGGCGTCAGTCCGTATACATCGTCTTGCGACTTGGCACGGACCTGTGTTTTTAGTAAACAGTCGCTTCCCACTGGTCTCTGCGGCCCTATCACGCTCCCGCAGCAAGTGCGTTCACGATCGGGGCCCCCCTTCTCCCGAAGTTACGGGGGCATTTTGCCGAGTTCCTTAACCACGATTCTCTCGATCTCCTTAGTATTCTCTACCTGATCACCTGAGTCGGTTTGGGGTACGGGCACATGGAACCTCGCGCCGATGCTTTTCTTGGCAGCAGACGATCACTGATTTCCCCACTGAAGGGTACCCATCGAGTCTCAGCCTTATATAAGACGCGGATTTGCCTACGTCTTGGCCTACATTCTTAGACCGGGACAACCATCGCCCGGCTCAGCTACGTTCCTGCGTCACACCTGTTAATACGCTAACCGCACCACTCTGGGTCGCACGCTACATCCCACCCTCTCGCCCCGAAGGGTCCGATAAGTGAGGTTTCAGATGCTTAGCATTAGTGGATTGGCTTGGACGGTTCTTCTGCGGTACGGGAATATCAACCCGTTGTCCATCGACTACGCCTGTCGGCCTCGCCTTAGGTCCCGACTTACCCAGGGCGGATTAGCCTGGCCCTGGAAACCTTGATCTTTCGGAGGACGGGTTTCTCACCCGTCTTTCGCTACTCATGCCTGCATTCTCACTCGTGTGGCCTCCACGGCTGGTTTACACCGCCGCTTCGCTGGCCACACGACGCTCTCCTACCCATCCATACGGCTGGACCACGAAGGCCTGCCAAAAATATAAATGCCACAACTTCGGTGGCGTGCTTGAGCCCCGTTACATTGTCGGCGCGGAATCACTTGACCAGTGAGCTATTACGCACTCTTTCAAGGGTGGCTGCTTCTAAGCCAACCTCCTGGTTGTCTATGCAACTCCACATCCTTTCCCACTTAGCACGCGCTTAGGGACCTTAGATGGTGGTCTGGGTTGTTTCCCTCTCGACGATGAAGCTTATCCCCCACCGTCTCACTGCTGCGCTCTCACTTACCGGCATTCGGAGTTTGGCTAACGTCAGTAACCTTTTAGGGCCCATCGGCTATCCAGTAGCTCTACCTCCGGCAAGAAACACGCAACGCTGCACCTAAATGCATTTCGGAGAGAACCAGCTATCACGAAGTTTGATTGGCCTTTCACCCCTATCCACAGCTCATCCCCTCCATTTTCAACTGAAGTGGGTTCGGTCCTCCACGACGTCTTACCGTCGCTTCAACCTGGCCATGGATAGATCACTTCGCTTCGGGTCTAGAACCAGCGACTACAACGCTCTATTCGAACTCGCTTTCGCTACGCATCCCCCTCACGGGTTAAGCTCGCCACTGATCACTAACTCGCAGGCTCATTCTTCAAAAGGCACGCCGTCACACCAACAAAGGGCGCTCCGACGGCTTGTAAGCAAACGGTTTCAGGTACTATTTCACTCCCCTCCCGGGGTACTTTTCACCTTTCCCTCACGGTACTTGTTCACTATCGGTCATCTGGGAGTATTTAGGCTTATCAGGTGGTCCTGACAGATTCACGCGGGATTTCTCGGGCCCCGCGATACTTGGGATACTCTTCGGACCATTACCACATTTCAACTACAGGGCTGGCACCTTCTACGGCTGGGCTTTCAATCCCATTCATCTATATGACGCTGTAATCCTCACGGCACGGCAGCACCGAATGAAAAGTCCCACAACCCCGCCCATGCAACCCCTGCCGGGTATCACACATGAACGGTTTAGCCTGATCCGGGTTCGCTCGCCACTACTAACGGAATCACTATTGTTTTCTCTTCCTGTGGGTACTGAGATGTTTCACTTCCCCACGTTCCCTCAACCCGCCCTATATATTCAGGCGGGAGTCACCAGGTCACCCAAAGGGCCTGGCGGGGTTTCCCCATTCGGAAATCCTCGGATCACAGCTCTATTATCAGCTCCCCGAGGCTTATCGCAGATTTATACGTCCTTCTTCGGCTCCAGATGCCAAGGCATTCACCGTTTGCTCTTAAAAACTTCACAAACAAAATATGCACAACAAAGACCAATGCTTACCCGATCCGAAGACCGGGGAACATTGATTATCAGAAATGACAGACACAACAAACACCGGCATGATCCGAAGATCAACCGGCCTGTCACGTCCGCATCCTGATGATGCTCGCGTCCACTGTGTAGTTCTCAAAATACGGGCGGTACCCCACCCAACAAGAAGACAAACATCTCCCGCCGGGATAAGGCCCAGAGTTCAACAGCCAACCCCCATACCCGACGCAGTGAACAAACACCACACCAGAAGAAGGCTGCCCGGTCCCTCAGGACCCAACAGCGTGCACAACACCAGCCGCACCATCAACCCCGTTCCAAACCCGAAGGTCGTACTAACGATCAACAGCACACTTCGTGAATGTCAAATGTTCCACCCATGAGCGCCACCACCAGATAACTTCCAATGAAATGACTGTCCGTGCGATTCGCCTGTATACAGAGCGACACGAAACGTGCTCCTTAGAAAGGAGGTGATCCAGCCGCACCTTCCGGTACGGCTACCTTGTTACGACTTAGTCCTAATCACCGATCCCACCTTCGACAGCTCCCCCCACGAATGGTTGGGCCACTGGCTTCGGGTGTTACCGACTTTCATGACTTGACGGGCGGTGTGTACAAGGCCCGGGAACGTATTCACCGCAGCGTTGCTGATCTGCGATTACTAGCGACTCCGACTTCATGAGGTCGAGTTGCAGACCTCAATCCGAACTGAGACCGGCTTTTTGGGATTCGCTCCACCTTACGGTATTGCAGCCCTTTGTACCGGCCATTGTAGCATGCGTGAAGCCCAAGACATAAGGGGCATGATGATTTGACGTCATCCCCACCTTCCTCCGAGTTGACCCCGGCAGTCTCCTATGAGTTCCCACCATAACGTGCTGGCAACATAGAACGAGGGTTGCGCTCGTTGCGGGACTTAACCCAACATCTCACGACACGAGCTGACGACAACCATGCACCACCTGTAAACGAGTGTCCAAAGAGTTGACCATTTCTGGCCCGTTCTCGTTCATGTCAAGCCTTGGTAAGGTTCTTCGCGTTGCATCGAATTAATCCGCATGCTCCGCCGCTTGTGCGGGCCCCCGTCAATTCCTTTGAGTTTTAGCCTTGCGGCCGTACTCCCCAGGCGGGGAACTTAATGCGTTAGCTGCGACACAGAAACCGTGGAATGGCCCCTACATCTAGTTCCCAACGTTTACGGCATGGACTACCAGGGTATCTAATCCTGTTCGCTCCCCATGCTTTCGCTCCTCAGCGTCAGTTACGGCCCAGAGATCTGCCTTCGCCATCGGTGTTCCTCCTGATATCTGCGCATTCCACCGCTACACCAGGAATTCCAATCTCCCCTACCGCACTCTAGTCTGCCCGTACCCACTGCAGGCCGGAGGTTGAGCCTC
>NZ_JAZHPE010000041.1:0-67921 GCF_036553535.1 Subtercola sp. YIM 133946 | reverse complement strand
ACTCGACCGGCGACGGAGCGGCGTGCGCCGGTTGAGTAGCGGGGCGGAGCCCTGCGTATCGAACCCGGGAGGCGTGGGGGTCTCGATACGCGGTTCTCCGCCCCGCTACTCGACCAGCGACGGAGCGGCGTGCGCCGGTTGAGTAGCGGGGCGGAGCCCTGCGTATCGAAACCGGGAGGCGTGGGGGTCTCGATACGCGGCCCTCTGCCGCTACTCGACCGGCCACTGAGCTACTTGTGGCGCGGCTTGCGCGGCGGGCGGTCGTCGGGGCGGAAGTCGTTCTTGGCGACGGCGGCACGCTGGCCACCCCTGCGGTCGGGCTTGATCTCGATGAGCTTTCCGCTGATGCGCGTGTCGTGCAGCCTCTCGAGCACAGCGCCGGCCAGGTCTGCGGGCAGTTCGACGATCGAGAAGTCGGGGCGGATGTCGATGTGCCCGAAGTCGTCGCGGCTGAGTCCACCCTCGTTCGCGAGGGCACCGACGATCTGACGGGGCTCGACCCTCTGCCGCTTGCCCACTTCGATGCGGTACGGCGACATGGGTTTGCTGCTGCGGGGGCGGCGTTCGGGGCGGTCTGGCCGGTCATCCGCGAACCCCCGGTCTGCACGCGAGTCGCGGTCGGCGCCGTCGCGCGCAGACCGGTCGTCGCGGCCGTCGCGACCGTAGCGGTCGTCGCGGCGGGCGTGCCGGTCTTCGGGCGGCAGCAGCAGCGGAGTGTCGCCTTGAGCGACCACCGCAAGCGCGGCCGCCACATCGCCCTCGGGCACGTCGTGGTGCTCGACGTAGTGCCCCACGATGTCGCGGAAGGCAGAGATGCGCTCGTGCTGGGCCAGTGCCGCGGTGATCGCGTCGTCGAAGCGGGTGAGGCGGGTGACGTTGACGTCGTCGACCGACGGCAGCTGCATCTCGGTGAGGGGCTGGCGCGTCGCCTTCTCGATGGCGCCGAGCAGCCGGCGCTCGCGCGGCGTGACGAAGCTGATGGCGGCCCCGCTGCGGCCTGCGCGGCCGGTGCGGCCGATGCGGTGCACGTACGACTCGGTGTCGATGGGGATGTCGTAGTTGACGACGTGGCTGATGCGGTCGACGTCGAGGCCGCGGGCGGCGACATCGGTGGCCACCAGAATGTCGAGCTTGCCGCTCTTCAGCTGGTTGACGGTGCGTTCGCGCTGGGCCTGGGCGACGTCGCCCGAGATGGCGGCGGCCGAGTAGCCACGCGCGCGCAGCTTCTCGGCGAGCACCTCGGTCTCGCTCTTGGTGCGCACGAAGACGATCATGCCCTCGAAGTTCTCGACCTCGAGAATGCGCGTCAGCGCATCCACCTTCTGCGGGTACGACACCATGAGGTAGCGCTGCGTGGTGTTCGCCGACGTGGTGGTCTTGTTCTTGACCGTGATCTCTTCGGCGTCGTTCAGGTACTGCTTCGAGATGCGGCGGATCTGCGGCGGCATCGTGGCCGAGAACAGGGCGACCTGCTTGTCGTCGGGGGTGTCGGCGAGAATCGTCTCGACGTCTTCGGCGAAGCCCATCTTGAGCATCTCGTCCGCCTCGTCGAGCACCAGGTATTTCAGCTCGCTGAGGTCGAGAGTGCCCTTGGCGAGGTGGTCCATGATGCGGCCGGGGGTGCCGACGACCACGTGAACGCCGCGGCGCAGGGCCGAGAGCTGCACGCCGTAGGCCTGGCCGCCGTAGACGGGCAGAACGTGCACTCCGCGCAGGTGGGCGGCGTACTGCTCGAAGGCCTCGCAGACCTGCAGGGCGAGCTCACGGGTGGGGGAGAGCACGAGGGCCTGCGGCTTCTTCTGCGACACATCGAGCCGGCTCAGGATGGGCAGCGCGAACGCAGCCGTCTTTCCGGTGCCGGTCTGGGCCAGGCCGACGACGTCGCGGCCGGTGAGCAGCGGCGGAATGGTCGCCGCCTGGATGGCCGACGGGGTCTCGTAGCCGACGTCGCGCACGGCCCGCAGAACCGCGTCGCTGAGCCCGAGGTCGGCGAAGGTGGTCTCGGTGCCCGCGCTTTCGGCGTCTGCCGTGGCGGTTTCATCGGTAGTCATAGTCAAACGGTAGTCGTTGGCGTGCCGCCGCACCCACCACGACGGTCGAATGCCTTGCGGCAGGCGAAGGTTGGGGGCATCCTGTCAGCATGGATGACGGTTCGAAACTCAGCATCAGATCGACCCACTCGTTTCTCTCGATCGGTTCGAGCCACTCGGTTCTCTCTATCGGCAGCGCCGGATCGTTCGGGTCGATCGGCAGTGCCGGCTCGTTCCTCTCGATCGGCAGCGTCGCCTCGTCGCTGTCGATTCTGTCGGCATTCTCCTTCGTCAGCGTGATGGCCGCCTTCAGCTCGCTCTCGCTGCTCGCGGGCTTCCGCCACCGGGCCCGCGGCCGCACGAGGAGCTGACCGCGGGGCCCCGACCGCCGATACCTCCCGCTACGCACCGGCGGCAGTTCGCCTGCCGACCCTACTGCCTGATCATCGCCACCTGGAACCGGTGGTCGTCGCTCTCGAGGTGGCTGTGGTCGTCGTCGCCGATGTCGATGCGCACCCATGCGATCTGGCCCGTGAACCCGTTGCCCGTCGCTTCGTAGTCGGTCGAGACAGGAGAGGCCGAGTCGAGCCCGACATCGACCGTCTCGTCGAGCGAGAACACCAGCGGCACGGTGTTCTCGACTCGCCCCGAGCCGATCTCGGCGTCATCGCTGAACAGTGTCACGGTGCCACCCTTGCCGAGCCCCCCGCCGTCGTAGGCGAAGTGCGCGCGGATCTCGTGGTCGCCCGCCGACAGCGGTTCGTCTGCCGTGATCGTGTAGAGCGTGACGCCCAACACGTTGTAGGCGAACTTCAACACCGAGCCGACGGTGTAGACGCTCCAACCGCCGAACGCGCCGCCCTGCACCACGATCACGCCGTCGACTCCCGCCTCAGGCACGGTGAGCTGCGCGGTCACCGTGTACGACTTGTTCTTGATGTTGATGGCCGAACCTTCGCTCAGCCGTTTCATGCCCGGGTAGAGCATCTGCGTGGTGCCCTTGATGAGCGTGGGGCGGCCTGCCAGGTCGTCGTTGAACCGCTCAGCTGAGCGGATGTCCATCGGCAGCACGTTGAAGCGTGCCGCCTGCACGAGAAAAAGCCGCTGCAGATGGGCGAGGCGGTCAGGATGCTCGGCGGCAAGGTCGTGCGCCTGGGTCCAGTCTTCTTCGACGTTGTAGAGCTCCCACACGTCGTCGTCGAGCCCGTGGTCAGAGGCGAGCCACGGGAACTTGTGCTTCGCCACCGCCGTCCATCCTTTGTGGTAGATCGCGCGGTTGCCGAGCATCTCGAAGTACTGCGTCTCATGCTGCTCTGGGGCGTCGGCATCGTTGAAGGAGTAAAGCATCGACGTGCCCTCGTACGGCCGCTGCGTGACGCCATTGACGGTCGACGGTTCGGGGATGCCGGCCGCCTCGAGCACCGTCGGAGCGACGTCGATGCAATGCGCGAACTGGTTGCGAATCTCGCCCCGGGCCGCGATGCCGTTCGGCCAGCTGACCACGGTGCCGTTGCGGGTGCCACCCCAGTGCGACGCGACCTGCTTGGTCCACTGGTAGGGGGTGTCCATGGCGTGCGCCCAGCCGATGGCGTAGTGGTTGTACGACTGCGGCGTGCCGAGGTCGTCTTTGTGGTCGATCAGAAACTGTTCGGTTTCGAGGGCTTCCGCGTGGTTCAGCAGAAAGTACTCGTTGGTCGTGCCGCGCATCGTGCCTTCGGCGCTGGCCCCGTTGTCGCCGATGATCGCGTACACCAGCGTGTCGTCGAGGATGCCCAGTGCCTCATACGCGTCGAGCAACCGCCCGACGTGGTGGTCGGTGTACGCGAGAAATCCAGCGTAGACCTCCATCTGACGTGCAAGCACCGGCTTGAGCTCGTCGCTCATTTCGTCCCACGCGGGGATGCCCTCGCTTCGGGTCGTCAGTGTCGCACCCTCGGGGACCACCCCGAGCGCCTTCTGCCGCGCGAACGTCTCTTCGCGCAGGGCGTCCCAACCCTGGTCGAACTTTCCCTTGTATTTGTCGGCCCACTCGGCGGGCACGTGGTGGGGAGCGTGCGTCGCGCCGGGGGCGAAGTAGGTGAAGAACGGCCGGTTCGGGGCGAGCGCCTTCTGCTGCCGCGTCCAGGCGATTGCCTTGTCGGTCATGTCACCCATGAAGTGATACCCCTCTTCGGGCGTGCCCCACGGTTCGACCGGGGTGATGCCGTCGTAGATTGCGGGGTACCACTGGTTCGTCTCGCCGCCGATGAAGCCGTAGAAGTACTCGAAGCCGCCGCCAGGGCTCGGCCACTGGTTGAACGGCCCGACAGGGCTGGTCTGCCACACCGGCACCTCGTGGCACTTGCCGAACTGGGCGGTGTTGTAGCCGTTCAGCTTCAGCGTCTCGGCCAGAGGTGCGCAGTTGTTCGGGCGTACCGAGCTGTACCCGGGTGCACTGGTGGCGATCTCGGTGATGCCGCCCATGCCGACGGTGTGGTGGTTGCGCCCGGAAAGCAGCGCCGCGCGCGTGGGTGAACAGATGGCGGTGGTGTGGAATCGCGTGTATTTGAGCCCAGCTGCGGCGATGCGATCGAAATTGGGCGTGTCGATGGGGCCTCCGAACGTGCTCGACGCCCCGAAGCCGCAGTCGTCGATCAGAATGACCAGCACGTTCGGCGCACCTTCCGGCGGTTCGACGTCGCGGATGGGCGGAAAGTGGGTGTCGGGATCGGTTGCGTCGTAGGTGACCGTGCCGGTGTAGGCCAGATCGGGAATCGGCAGCGCTGCGCGCTGGATCGGCTTGTCGTGCGTCATTGATACCCCTCGTGCTGAATCGGGAGCGCGGCCTCGTCGTCGGGCTCTTCCTGGCACTCATACTGCCCCACGCTCGGGGGTCACCAATAGACTTTCGACGACATTGTGCAGAGCATCGACGAGGGGAAGAGTGTGCAGAAGTCCCGGGTGGTGACGAGGTCGCGCGCGTGGCTTCTGCCGAGCATCCGCCCCTACTCTGCGATGGCGCTGCGGGCCGATATTCTCGGCGGACTGACCGCCTCGGCGGTGATTCTGCCTCAGGCGATGGCGTATGCCACCATCGCCGGGCTGCCCGTTCAGATCGGGCTGTACACGTGCATGCTGCCCGCCGTCGTCTACGCGCTGCTCGGCGGCTCTCGGGCTCTGAACGTGTCGACCACCTCGACGATCGCGACGCTCACGGCGTCGTCGCTGCTGGCCGCCGCGGCAGCCTCTGCCTCGAGCGACCCGGTGCGCGACCTGGTCACGCTCACGCTGATGGTCGGGGTCGTGCTGCTGCTGGCACGCCTGCTGCGGCTGGGTTCTCTCGTCGAGAACGTGTCGGAGGCGACGCTGATCGGCATTCGCGCCGGAACGGGCCTGACCATCGCGGCCAGCCAGCTGCCGAAGCTGCTGGGCATCGCCTCGCCGCCGCCCGGCAGTGGATTCTTCGCAACCCTCGGCTATTCGATCGCGCACCTCGGTGCCGCCAACCTGCCGACGGTGGTGCTGTCGGCGGCGGCGATCGTCGTGCTGCTGCTGATCAGCCGGTTCGCGCCGCGCGTCCCCGGCGCGCTGATCGTGGTCGTTGCGGGCATCGTTCTCATCGCGTTCACCGGACTGGGGGCGGCGGGGGTGAGCCAGATCGCTGCGGTGCCGAACGGGCTGCCGGGCATCCGGATGCCCGACCTCGGGGTCGTCGGAGCGCTGCTGCCCACCGCCTTCGCCGTCGCGATCATGGCGTTCCTCGAGTCGATCTCGGCGGCACGCAGTGTGAAAGCCTGCGACGATGCCGACATCGATGCCGATCAGGAGCTGCTGGCGCTCGGCGCGGCCAGCCTGCTCTCGTCGTTCACCCAGGCGCTGCCGGCCGGCGGTGGGTTCTCGCAGGCGGCCGTCTCGCGCGCTGCGGGCGTGCGTACGCAGGTCGCCAGTCTCATGACGGCACTGATCGCGGTTCTGGTCGCGCTCTTTCTCGCCCCGGTGCTGAGCGACCTGCCGCAGGCGGTGCTGGGGTCGCTGGTGATCGTGGCGGCGGTCGGACTCGTCACGATCAGCGACTTCAGGCGCCTGGCGCGGCTCAGCCCGGTCGAGGCCTGGCTGGCCGGCGCCACTGCGGTCGTCGCCGTGACGGCAGGGCTGCTGCCGGGAGTGATCACGGGGGTGCTCATCACCCTGGTGCTCGTGCTGCGCGAGCTGAACCAGCCCCAGGTCGCCCCGATCTACCGGCGCGCGTCGGGCGCATGGTCGATCGTGGCCCAGCCCGGCGACCAGCCGCCCGACCCCCGGATGCTCGCCCTGCACCTCACGTCGGGCCTCTACACGGCCAACATCAAGCCGACCGCGCGCGCCGTGCTCGCTGCGGCGACCGCCAACACCGCAAACACCGCCAACACCGCCAACACCGCCAACACCGCCACCACCAACGCCACCGCCGCCGCCACCACCAGCAGCGCCACCGCCGGCGCCCCGCAGCCGCTGGTCGTCGTGTTCGAGGTCGCCACCCTTCCGCACGTCACCGTGACCGTGCTCGACGGGCTGCGCGACCTGGATGCCGCACTCACCGCCGACGGAGCCACGCTGTACCTCGTCGGCCTGCCCGAGGCCGCGGTGGCGGCCGCACGCGCCTCGCGCTGGTTCGCCGGCCTCGACGAAGCCGGGCGAATCCAGCCCACCATCGACCGCGCCCTCACGGCGGCCGGCCTCGACGAGCAGTAGGCGATGGCCGCTACTCGGCGGCAGGCAGGGCGCGCAACGCCCGGTCGACCGACCCGCCGAGGCCCCACTGCTTCGCGAGTCGCTCGATCTCCGACCGCTGCTGCGGCGTCACCGGCTCGAGCAGGCCCGACGACGCGATGGCGGCGTCGTCGAACGGCAGGTCACGCACCACCTCGACCACCCGCGGGGCGACCGCCAGGTAGTCGGATGCCGCACTGATCTTCGCCCGCAGCGACGCCGACATCGGGGTCGACCGGTCTGCCGCGGCCGCCACGATCGCCTCGACCGAACCGAAATCGCGCACCAGCGTGGCCGCCGTCTTCTCGCCGACGCCGGCCACACCCGGCAGCCCGTCAGACGTGTCTCCGCGCAGCACCGCGAAGTCGACGTACTGCGCGGCGCCGACGCCGTACTTCGAGCGCACCACCTCGTCGGTGACGAGCTCGAGGCGGCTCATGCCGCGCGCGGTGTAGACGATGCGCACGCCGCGCTCGTCGTCGGCCAGCTGGAACAGATCGCGGTCGCCGGTGATGACGTCGACCGGGTCGTTCGAGCGGGTGGCGAGCGTTCCGATCACATCATCGGCCTCGTGGTCGTGCGCCCCCACGATCGGAATGCCGAATGCCTGGAGCACCTCCCTGATCAACGGAATCTGCTGCACGAGGGCCGGCGGGGTCTCTTCGACGTCGACGCCGCCCGGCACCTCTTCGGCCACCCGGTGCAGCTTGTAGCTCGGGATGAGCGCGGTTCTCCACTGCGGGCGCCACGCGTCGTCCCAGCAGGCCACGACAGAGGTGGGCTCGAAGTCGGTGACCAGGCGCCCGATCATGTCGAGCAACCCACGAACCGCGTTCACCGGTGTGCCGTCGGGCGCCTTCACCGTGTCGGGCACCCCGTAGAACGCGCGGAAGTACAGCGAAGCGGTGTCGAGCAGCATCAGTCGGCCGGCCATTCCCCGATCATCCCACACCCCGCCACCCCGCGCCGTGCCCGGTGCGGGCCGGTTCGGGGCGGGTCGCAGAAGCCGGCGGGCCGGCCTCAGCCCCGACCGGCGGCGGGGTCAGGCGCGCAGCGGCACGGGAACGTCGATGCCGCCCTCGACGGTGAGGCGGCCGCGCACCTGCACGATGCCAGGGGCCGGGCTGAAGCCGCCCGCGAAGAGGGCCTCGCCCTGGCGGAAGTTCGGCGACTGCGCCAGCAGTGCCTCGGGGGCGAAGCCGAAGACCGTGGCGAGCTCGGCGAGATCGAGGGGCGAGCTCATCTTCATCAGGGCCAGGTTGTCGCACTGCGAGATGATGCCCGGGTGGATCTTCGACGGCCGCTGGGTCGACAACAGCAGCCACAGGCCGAACTTGCGGCCCTCGGCCGCGATCTGCAGAATGAGCTCGCGGATGGCCACCTGCAGCGGGCTGGTCAGCTCGGGCGAGCAGAGATTGTGCGCCTCGTCGATGACGAGCAGCACCGGGCGCCGTTCTTCGCGTCGCCGCCAGAGATCGTCGAGCACCGAGAGGGCCGCGATGAGGGGTTCTTCGGCGTACCGGAAGCCGCCGAGGTCGAGCACCGTCGCGTTCGGCCGGTCGACGATGATCTCGGTCGCCGCGGCCTCGGCGCGAGCCCACACCTGCCAGCCGAGCAGCCCGAGGTTGTCGAGGCGCAGGGCGAGCGCACGTTCGCCGGGGTTCTGCGAGGCGGCGAGGTCGGCCAGCAGATCGTCGGCCTCGAGCATGCTGACCCGCTCATCGAGGTGTACCAGGGTGTTGTACTCCTCGCGATCGCGCAGCGGGTCGAGTCGCAGCAGGGCGGCCCTGACGTTCAGCGGCAGGGCCAGAAAGCGGGCGCGCAGATGCTCGCCCTCACCGCCGGGTCGCAGGATGCGCACCTCGCGCGAGTGCAGCAGGGCGGCTTCGTCGGCCGGTGCGTCGGGCAGCGTCTCGTCGAGCCGCACGAAGTCGGAGTTGGGGTCGAAGATGATCACGGGCAGGTCGGTGTGCGAGAGCAATTGCTCGATCAGTACGCCGAGGGCATAGGTCTTGCCCGATCCGCTCTGCCCGCACCAGAACGTGTGGCGGTTGAAGCGGTGCGGCAGCAGCCGGGCGGGCACGGCCGGGTTCGACACCTGCACCCCGATCTCGAGGGTGGCGCGGGTCGCGGCGTACAGTCGTTCGATGGCCTCGGGGGATGCCGCACCAACGTCTGCCCGGGCGAACGGCCGGGTGGCGCGCGAGACGAGGCGGCCGTCGGGGTCGACCACGCCCAACAGCTTTCCACTGCCCGAGACGGAGCCCCGGACATCCTCAGCGGTCGCCTCGACGAACCCGAGGGCTTCGTGCCCCTCGGTGTCGGTGAGTGTCACATAGTCGCCGGCGAGGAACTGCGCGGCCGGGTCGACGGTGAAGCTGAACGAGCGGCCGTCGAGTGAGCGGGCAGAGGCCTGGGGCACAGAGGTATCGATCACGATTCACACCGTACCCCCTAGACTTCGAGGCAACGTCTTGCCGCTAGCAGGGGAGCAGAAGAACGTGTTCGAAATCATCCTTCTCGTCGTCGTCGGCATCATCTCGGCGGTGTTCGTCGGGTACGTGTCGAGGCGTGTGCTCGGAGTGCCGGTCGGCTGGCCGCGCAGCATCGTCGTCGGCGTGCTGGTGTTCGTCTGCGGGCTGCCGTTCTCGATCTGGGTGCTGCGCGAGACCGGCGCGATGACCGACTCGAAGGCGGTGGCCTCCGACTCGGTGATCATCACCCTGATTCTGCTGTCGATCGCGTGGGTCTTCGCCCTCGGCGTGGGCCTGTTGGTGATTCTCGAAGCGGTGTTTCCGACCTCCACCCTGCGTAACCCGGTCGATGTCGTCAGGGCCGGTCTCAAACGCCAGCGGCGCACCCGGCGGTACCTGCAGATTCTCGAGATCGCCTCGCGCAACGGCGCGGGCTGGCTCGTGCGCGGGCGAAACCGGGCCGACGCCGAACTGACCACGTCAGAGCAGCGCGCCGCGGCCGTGGTCAAGACCATCAACCAGTCGGGCGTCACCTTCGTGAA
The DNA here is from genome assembly GCF_036553535.1 of Subtercola sp. YIM 133946. Classification (NCBI taxonomy): domain Bacteria; kingdom Bacillati; phylum Actinomycetota; class Actinomycetes; order Micrococcales; family Microbacteriaceae; genus Subtercola; species Subtercola sp. YIM 133946. The sequence continues at coordinate 58,147 of NZ_JAZHPE010000041.1, read as the reverse complement.
GCTCGGACAGGTGCTGTCGACCCGGCGCGACCTCGTTCCCGAACCGTACCTCTCGGCGCTGGCGTCGCTGCAGTCGGGCGCCAGCACGATCGCATGGCCGGCCGTGCGCAAGGTCATCGAAGACGAGCTCGGCCGACCCATCTCCGACGTCTTCCAGAGCATCGAAGAAGAACCCCTGGCGGCCGCCTCGGTCGCGCAGGTGCACCGCGGCACCCTGCTCGACGGCACGAGAGTGGTGGTGAAGGTGCAGCGGCCCGAGGCGCGCGCGCAGGTCGAGGCCGATGTCGACATCATCCTGCGACTCGCGAAGACCGCCGAGACGCATACCCAGCAGGGGCGTGACCTGCGGGCCGAGTCGGTGGCGAAGGGGTTCACCCAGACCCTGCTCGACGAGCTCGACTACCGCATCGAGTACTCGAACACCGAGATGATCCGAGCCACGCTGGTCGAGATCGCCGCTCACGCCGACGCCGCCGACATCACGATCGACGTGCCGAAGGTGTACCGCCAGGCGAGCACCCGGCGCATGATCACGATGGACCTGGTCGACGGCCAGCCGCTCAGCCGGGCATCCGCGGCCCTCGCCGAACTGACGCCCGAGGCGCGCCACGCGCTCGCGGTGGGCCTGATGAACGCCGTGCTCGAGCAGATTCTGGTGTGCGGCGTCTTTCACGCCGACCTGCACCCCGGCAACGTGATTCTGCGCGAAGACGCGAGCCTCGGGCTCATCGACTTCGGCGCCGTGGGCATCATCGAGAAGAGCCAGCGCGAGAACCTGGCCGGCCTGCTGCTGGCGGCGTCGAGCGAAGACGACATCTCGGCGACCGACGCCCTGATGCTCATCGTCGACGTTCCCGAGGGAGCCGACATCGACAGCTTTCGCCACGACATCGGCCTCGTACTGACGACGGTGCGCTTTCGGCGGGGCGGCGACGGCTCGATCTTCTCGCTCATGCTCGACGTGATCCGCCAGCACCACATCGCGCTGCCCGCCACCCTCTCGTCGGCCTTTCGCAGCTTCGCCACGCTCGAGGGCTGCCTGCACGTCATCGTGCCCGACTTCGACCTCGTCACCGAGGCGTTTCCGCGGGTACCCACGATCATGCGCCGGATGCTCGACCCGAAGCGCCTCGCGATCGGGGTTCAGGCGCAGCTCGCCGTCGGCCGCGCGCTGCTGCGCAAGTTTCCGCGTCGCATCGACTCGCTCATGGAGAAGCTCGACGCGGGCACCTTCGGCATCCGCATCCGCTCGTTCTCCGAGGGCGACGACCGGGAGTGGATCAACAGCATCGTGTCGGAGTTCGTGGGCGTCTTCGTCTCGGTGTCGGCGGTGGTCATCGCGATCATCCTGGTCATCAACGGGGTCGGGCCGCTGATCGCGCCGAACCTCCACCTGTTCGACCTGCTGGGCGCCGTCGTCGGCTTCTTCGGGTTTCTGGGCATTCTGCGAACGGTGCTGCGCACGTTCTTCCGGAGGTCACGATGAGCGAGGTTCGGGCCAGGCGCGCCCCCGCGAGCGTGATCGTGGTGGTGGTGCTGACGTACATCGTCGGCGTGCTCGACATTCTGGCGGGCATCCTCGTCATCCTGCTGCGCTACGCCGACGACGTCGACGAGATCGGCGGTGCGGCGCTCGTGACGATCATCGGTGCCTCGACGCTGCTGCTCGGGCTGCTGACCATCGCCATCGCTTCGGGCCTGTCGCGGGGCGACCCCGTGTTCAGGGTGGCGGCGACGGTGATCTTCGGCATCACGCTGGCGCTGGGGCTGCTGGCGATCGCAACCGGCTCGGGGGTCTCGGTGTCGACGATCGTCGAGGTGGTGCTGGTGGCCGGGGCGATCGCGGCCCTGTACGTGGGGCCGGCCGCGCGCTACTTCAGGGCGCTGCGCACTGACCTGAGTGCCGACGCACGTAGCGCACGTGCACGAAGCGCACGATCTCGATGGCGCCCACGGTCAGCGCCGAGATCAGGATGACCAGCAGCGCGGTCGTGAGCGACGGGTCGACCAGCTCGAGAAAGTTCGTCACGAGCGGTATCGAGTACACCAGCACGAGGCCGATCATCATCGCGCCGATGATCACCGTCTTGATGCCGTCGATGGGCCGCGAGAGCACGATCAGAATCCACAGGCCCACGATGGCCAGGATGAGCGTCGACCCGGTGCGCAGTTCGGCCTCGCCGATGCCGGCGTCGAGCGAGAGCCGCGTGTAGAGCGCCAGGGCCAGCGCGATCACGATGCCGGCCGGGATGGCGAAGCTCAGGCTGCGGCGCAGGAAGCCGGGAATGTACCGCCGGGTGTTGGGCATGAGCGCCAGGAAGAACGACGGAATTCCGATGGTCAGCCCGTCGACCACCGAGAGCTGGCGCGGCAGGAAGGGAAACTGCAGTAGCAGCGCGCCGAAGATGACCGCGAGGCCGGTGGCGTAGGCCGTCTTGGTGAGAAAGAGCATCGACACGCGCTCGACGTTCGCGATCACCTGTCGCCCCTCGGCGACCACGCCGGGCAGACGCGAGAACCTGCCGTCGAGCAGGATGATGCGGGCCACCGCCTTGGTCGCGGCCGACCCCGAGTCCATGGCGATGCCGATGTCGGCCTCTTTGATGGCGAGCGCATCGTTCACGCCGTCACCGGTCATCGCGACCGTGCGGCCCGCCTGCTGCAGGGCGACGACGATGTTCTTCTTCTGCGCCGGGGTCACGCGGCCGAAGACCACATGCTCGGCCAGAACCGCGGCCAGGGCATCCGGGTCGTCAGGCAGCTCGCGGGCGTCGAAGCCGTCGACGACCTCGAGGCCCACCTCGCGGGCGATCGCCGCGACGGTGTGCGGGTTGTCTCCCGAGATGATGCGCACGTCGACGCCCTGGCTGGCGAAGTACTCGAGGGTCTCGCGCGCGTCGGGCCGAACGCTCTCGCGAAAGGTCAGCAGGGCGACCGGCTCCACCGCGCCGGGCAGCCGTTCGTCGTCGATGTCGCCGGCGGTGAGCTCGGCTGGAGTGTGCGCCAGCACGAGCGTGCGCCGGCCCGAGCCGGCCAGCTCGGCCGAGCGCCGGCGCAGCTCCTCGTGGGCATCGCCGTGATCGCCGCCGGAACTGTCTGCGCCACCTCGACCGGGGCCGGCTGCATCGCCCGCAGCGCCCGCCGGGAACACCATCTCCGGCCCGCCCAGCACCCACGTGCCCGCGGCCGCGCCCCGGCTCGCGTCGCCGAAGCTGACCGCGCTCCACTTGCGCGCCGACGAGAACGGGATGCGCCCGTCGGGCTCGATCGGCTGCTGCACCGGGTAGGGCACCATGAGGCAGCGCGCGGTGGCGTTCGCGTCGGGTTCGGCCCCGTACCAGGCCAGCACCTGCTGCCACCCCGGTGCGGCATCCGCGGTCAGTGACTCGGGCTGCATCGCATGAACGCCGTCGGCTGTGCGAAGTGGTTCGACCGCGTGCATGCGGTCGGCTGTGCGAAGTGGTTCGACCGCATGCATGCGGTCGAACACGATGTCGCCCTCGGTCAGCGTGCCCGTCTTGTCGAGGCAGATGATGTCGATGCGGGCAAGACCTTCGACCGCGGCCAGCTCCTGCACCAGCACCTTCTGTGTCGACAGCTTCACGGCTCCGACCGCGAAGGCGATGCTCGTCATCAGCACCAGCCCCAGCGGAATCATCGCCACGACCGAGGCGATCGTCGACACCGCGCCATTTCGCCAGCTGCCCGACTCGATGGCCTCGGGCCAGCCGCCGAGCGCGACCATCTGCGCGTTCAGCACCAGCAGGGCCACCGGCCCGATGATCCACGCGATCCACTTCAGCACGCGGTTGATGGATGATCGCAGCTCACTGGCCACGAGCGAGAACTTCTTGGCGTCGCTCGAGAGCCGGTTCGCGTACGAGTTCGCGCCCACGTGCGAGACCACCGCGGTGCCCTCGCCGCCCACGACGATCGAGCCAGAGAGCACCTGGTCGCCCTCGGCCTTGTCGACGGCATCCGACTCGCCCGTCAGCATCGACTCGTCGAGCTGCAGGCGCGATGACGTCGACACCACGGCATCGGCAGACATCTGGTCGCCGGCGCGCAGCACCACGAGGTCGTCGAGCACGAGATTCGCGACCGGGATGTTCGCCTCGTCGCCGTCACGCACCACCCGGGCGAGCGGGGCGTGCATCAGCGCGAGGCGGTCGAGCGACCGCTTGGCCCTGAACTCCTGCACCGACCCGATGACGGTGTTGGCGATCGCGCTGAAGCCGAACAGGGCGTCCTGCCAGCGGCCCAGAAACAGCAGCACCAGAAAGCAGACCAGAATGATGCCGTTGAACAGGGTGAAGAGGTTGGCGCGGATGATGCTCCACGCGCTGCGGCTCGATGCCGCGACGAACGCGTTGTCGTCGCCCCGGGCGACACGGTCGGCGACCTCGGCGGCGGTCAGGCCCGGGCTCTGCTGCGTCTGGGTCGGCGTCGACGTCATCTCATCCCCTCACGCTCGCGCTCAGGTCACGGGCGCTCAGGTCAAAGGTAGCGCTTCGGCCACTCCGGCTGCCTCATTCGTGGTGCGGAGTCCTACCTGGCGCAGCTCGAGTTGTGCGACCACCAGGGCGGCGAGGTCTTGCAGGTTCTCGACCTCGGCCGCGGTCACCTCGCCGGGCTCGAAATCCATCACGCAGAGCGTGCCGATCAGGTCGCCGTTGCCGCGCTTCAGCGGCACACCGGCGTAGAAGCGGATGCCCAGCTGCCCGGTGATCAGAATGTTGTCGGATGTTCGGGAATCGAGCATGCCGTCTTCGATGATCACGGGGTCGGGGCCGCTCAGTTCGGCCAGCGCGGCGTCGAACTCGCGGGCCACCCGCCGCGAGTCTTCACCGTAGTGCGACTTGAACCACATGCGGTCGTGGTCGACGATGCTCACGATCGAGATGGGCGCTGTGAACAGTCGCGCGGCCATGGCGGTGACACGGTCGAGCGCCTCGTCGGGCAGGGTGTCGAGCATGGCGCTGTGCTGCGAGAAGGTGGCGCGTTCCTCGCCGGGCGCGAACAGCGGCTCCATGGCCTCGTCTTTGTGCCGGCCGCTCTCGGCGATGACCACCTGTTTGAGCGCGGCCACGAGTTCGTGCCTGACCGGCCGGGCATCCGGATCGCGCGCGGTCATCGCGGCGAGCAGTTGCTGCCAGTACTCGGGCAGGTCGTCGGGAATCACCGGATCGCGCGACAGGCGGGCGAGCGCCGACTCGACGACGCGGCCCGGAAACTCGAGGTGCCGGGTGAAGCATTCGAGCAGCACCAGCCCGAGCGAGTAGACGTCGCTGGGGGGCCCGATCGGCTGGCCCGAGGCCTGCTCGGGGCTGAGGTAGCCCGCCGTGCCCGAGGTGGTGCCGTCGACGGTGAGGCGTTCCATGTCGTCGGCGATGGCGATGCCGAAGTCGGTCAGCTTCGCTCGAGCACGGGGCGACCCGTCGCCGTAGTCGACCAGCAGGATGTTCGAGGGCTTGATGTCGCGGTGGATCACGCCGTGGGCGTGGATGTAGTCGAGCGCCTCGGCGAGGTCGTAGCCGATCTCGGCGATGTGCCGCGGGGTGAGCGTAGTGTGCACGAGCCGCTCGTGCAGGTCGCTGCCATTGACGAGCGTCATGACGATGTAGCGGTTCGAGCGGCCGTACTCGTCGACGTCGATGCCGGCGTCGTGGATCTGCACCAGAGCGTGGTGGTCGAGGCCGGCGAGCACCATCAGCTCGCTCTCCTGGCGCCCCGACGATTCGCCGCTGGCGTGAAAGAGTTTCACGGCGACGTCGCGCCCGAGCGTCTCGTCGCGGGCGAGGAAGACGGTGGCGAGTCCGCCCGCGCCGATGGGCGACTGCAACCGGTACCGAGCACCGAGCAGTCGTTCTGACGACCCGGCGGGGGGTGATGCGGCCACGCAGTGCCTTTCGGTTCATTCCATGGCGAGCCCAGTGAAGAGACTTCTTTCAAGAAGTGACTCCAGAATACGGGATGCACGCGCTGTGGCCCGTGCGCCACACGACCCGATTGACGAACCGGCTCGGGGTGTGCAACGGCCGGGTCGAGGGTCTGGGAGTCGGCGATGCGACGCCGGATGCGCCGCAGGATGCGCCGCAGGATGCGCCGCAGGATGCGCCGCAGGATGCACCGGCACGCTGCACGCCGGCCGTCGTCGCGCGCCGCCCCGGCGAGAAACCTCGATGCCGTATCCTGCGCTCGTGAGTGTTCCCGCTTCGTCTGTTCCGCCCCCTGGTCTGCAGCGTCGGCTCGGCCTCGGCGACGCCGTCTTCATCGGCCTCGGTTCGATGATCGGCGCCGGCATCTTCGCCGCCTTCAGCCCGGCCGCGCGCGCCGCCGGCAATGGACTGCTCATCGGCCTGGTCGTCGCCGCGATCGTCGCCTTCTGCAACGCGACCTCGTCGGCCCAGCTGGCCGCGACCTACCCCGACTCGGGCGGAACCTACGTGTACGGCCGACGCCAGCTCGGCGAGTGGTGGGGATTCTTCGCCGGCTGGAGTTTCGTCATCGGCAAGACGGCGAGCTGTGCGGCCATGGCCCTGACCTTCGCCGCCTATGCCGCACCCGCCGGCTGGGAGAAACCGGTCGGCGTGCTCGCCGTGCTCGCGCTGGCGGCGGTCAACTATCGCGGCGTGACCCGCACGGCGACGCTCACCCGTGTCATCGTGGTCGTCGTTCTGCTGGCACTCGCCGTGGCCGTGGCCGCAGGGTTCAGCACGGGGCTGCCCGCCCTCGGCGACGGTGCTGCGGGCAGCCCGGGAGCGGCGGATGTATCGGGCGGGCTCGCTGGGGCGCTCGTCGCACACGGTTGGTACGGCATCCTGCAGTCGGGCGGCCTGCTGTTCTTCGCGTTCGCCGGCTACGCCCGCATCGCGACCATGGGAGAGGAGGTGCGCGACCCCGGCCGCACGATTCCGCGCGCCATCACGCTCGCCCTCGCGATCGTCGTCGTCGTGTACGCCGTGGTGGCCGTCGTCGTTCTGGGCACGCTCGGGCCCGAGGGCGTCGCCGACTCGGTCGCTCCGCTGTCGAGCACCGCGACGGCGAGCGGCTGGCTGTGGGCTGTTCCCGTGGTGCGGGTGGGTGCGGCCGCCGCGTCGCTGGGAGCGCTGCTCGCCCTGATCGCGGGTATCGGGCGAACCACGCTGGCGATGGCGCGCGAGGGTGATCTGCCGCGCTGGCTCGCCGCCGTGCATCCGCGGTTCGGCGTACCGCACCGCGCCGAGGTCGTGCTCGCCGTCGTCGTGGCCGTGCTGGTGCTCACCGTCGACCTGCGGGGCGCGATCGCCTTCTCGTCGTTCGGGGTGCTGCTCTACTACGTGGTGGCCAATCTGTCTGCGTTCAGCCAGGGCCCGGGCCAGCGGCGCTACCCCCGCGTGCTCGCGGTGGTCGGGGTCGTCGGATGCCTCGTGCTGGTGGTCACCCTGCCCGTCACCGGCATCGTGGTCGGCGTCGGCGTAGCACTCATCGGATGGTTTCTGCGACTCGCGCTGAAGCGGCGCCGGGTCAGGCAATAGAGTGCAGCTATGAGTTCGCGCCAGACCCCTTCGAAGAACAGCCAGCACCACAAGAACGCCCAGGGCGGCGGTTCGACCCAGCACACCGCCATCGAAGACGCACACCGCGGCGGCTGGGGCGCGTTCGCCGGTCTCATCACCTTCGTGCTCATCGCGTTTCCGCTCTCGGCGACGATCGCGTTCGCGACCAACCCGCAGACGCAGAAACTGTTCGGGTCGCACCTGGCCGATGCCAGCCAGTTTGGCTACCGGGCGTTCTGGTGGATCCTCTCGCTGATGCTGCTCGCCCTGCCGTTCCTGGTGGGCTACGGGTTCACACACCTCACCAGCCGGGGCATCAAAATCGTGGGCGGCATCATCGTGCTCTTCGTGATCGTCGTCGTCATTCTGGGCCAGCTCTTCGTCTACTGAGCCCGTCGGGCGGAGCGTACGCCTGACGCCTCCGTTTGTCACCCTCCTCGCCGAGCATCGACCTCAGGTCTAGCCTCAAACAGCCAACAAGGTTTCGGCTCGAGGAGGAGTGCAACGTGTCGACTGTCAGTGGAGCACCGGCCAGCAGCAGCGGAGCGGTGAAGAGCCTGGTTCCGGCCAGGATGGATCGGCTGCCGTGGACGAGGTTCCACTGGTCTATCGTCGTGGGTCTCGGGTTCTCCTGGATCCTCGACGGCCTCGAGATCCAGATCGTGGCCTCGGCCGGTTACCAGTCGTCGCTCGGCATGTCGGCGGCCGAGGTCGGCGCGGCCGGCACGGTCTATCTGGTCGGCCAGATCGTCGGCGCGCTGTTCTTCGGCCGGCTCTCCGACAAGCTGGGCCGCAAGAAGCTCTTCATCCTGACGCTCGCGATCTACCTCATCGCGAGCGCCATCGCCGGTCTCTCGCCGGCCATCTGGTTCTTCTACATCTTCCGGTTCTTCGCCGGCATGGGCATCGGCGGCGAGTACGCGGCCATCAACTCGGCCATCGACGAACTGATTCCGTCGAAGTACCGCGGCCGCGTCGACATCGCCATCAACGGCACCTACTGGGCGGGTGCCGCGCTCGGCTCGTTCGCCAACCTCTTTCTGCTGAACCCCGACATCTTCGCCGAGAACATCGGCTGGCGCATCGGCTTCTTCATCGGCCCGGTGCTGGGCCTCGGCGTCATCTTCCTGCGCCGGCACATCCCCGAAAGCCCGCGCTGGCTGATGACGCACGGTCGCGAGAAGGAGGCCGAGGAGACGGTCGACGACATCGAGGCGCGGGTGCAGCGCGAGGGCGGCGAGCTGACGCCGGTCGACGACGACAAGGCGATCACGGTCACGGCGACCGAGAGCATCCCGTTCCGCCAGATCGCGCACGTGCTGCTCAGGCAGTACCCGAAGCGCACACTGGTCGGCGCGACCATGATGATCACGCAGTCGTTCCTCTACAACGCGATCTTCTTCACCTACGCCCTGGTGCTGCAGAACTTCTACGGCACCAGCCCCAGTTCGACGCAGTACTTCTTCTTTCCGTTCGCCATCGGCAACCTGCTCGGCCCGCTGGTGCTCGGGCACCTGTTCGACGTCTGGGGTCGTCGCAAGATGATCTTCCTGACCTACGGCATCGCGGGGGCGGTACTCGCGGTCTCGGCCGTGCTCTTCCACGCCGGCACGCTAAACGCGGCCACCCAGACCCTCTTCTGGTGCGTCTCGTTCTTCTTCGCCTCGGCCGGTGCCTCCAGTGCCTACCTCACCGTCAGCGAGATCTTCCCGCTCGAGCTGCGCAGCCAGGCCATCTCGTACTTCTTCGCCCTCGGCCAGCTCGCCGGTGCCGGCGCGCCGCTGCTCTACGGCGTGCTGATCGGCGACGGCTCCGATCGTGGCCCGCTCACCGTCGGCTACTTCATCGGTGCCGGCGTGATGATTCTCGGTGGGGTGATCGCGTTCATCTTCGGGGTGGATGCCGAACGCAAGTCGCTCGAGACCGTGACCCAGCCCCTCTCCCTCGTCACCGCAGACAAACGCTGATCGTGCTCTCGCCAGAGCCGACGCCTGCGCACTCTGTCGGTGGTCGCGCCTCGGCCTCTAAGCTGTGACGCGAGCGACTGCGCGTCGCTCAGGGTGCGACAGGGGAGGGCACGTGCTGGAGGGAAGAACCGCGGTCGTAACGGGCGCGAGCAAGGGTATCGGGCTCGCGATCGTGCAGGCCCTGGTCGAAGCGGGAGCGCATGTCGTCGCGGGAGCACGATCGAGTTCGGCAGCGATCGACGAGCTGGTGGCGGCCGGCTCGGTCACGTTCGTTCCTGTCGACCTCTCGCAGGTGGATGCGCCTGCGGCCCTGGTGGCCGCAGCCGGCGGGCGCGTCGACATCCTCGTCAACAACGTCGGCGCCGCCACGACGAGGCTCGAGGGGTTTCTGAGCGTCACAGACGACCAATGGCTCCAGTCGATCAACCTGAACCTGATGGCGACGGTTCGCACCACCCGCGCCGTGCTGCCGTTGATGATCGGGGCCCGTTCCGGCGCGATCGTGAACATCGCGTCGGTCAACTCCACGCTGCCCGACCCCGCCGTCATCGACTACAGCGCAGCCAAGGGGGCACAGCTCAATTTCGCCAAGTCGCTGTCGAAGGAGGTGGGGCAGTACGGCATCCGGGTCAACAGCGTCAGCCCCGGCCCGGTGGAGACCGACCTGTGGCTGGGAGTCGGCGGCGTCGCCGCGACCATCTCGGCCGCCAGCGGCCAGGATGCTGCCGCTGTCGTCAGCTCGGCGGTTGCCGACTCGGCGACCCGCCGGTTCACGCATCCGGCGGAGGTGGCCGACGTCGTTCTGTTCCTGGCCGACGGCCGCGCGGCCAACATCACGGGAGCGAACATCACCATTGACGGCGGCCTGATCTCCACCCTCTGACCGAGACGGGGGCGCCCCCGGAACCGGCCGCCCCCCCCCGCCGCTGAAATCGATATGAGGGTTCGGAACAGTCTGTGACCCCGACACTGTTCCGAATCCGTACGTCGATCGGGTAGCTCAGTCGGAGGTCGCGCCCGCGTCGAGCAGCGTCTGCAGGGCATCCAGAGCCGGCACCAGGCCGGCGACGAGCTTGCGGGCCGCCTCGGCGAGGGGCAGCCAGCGGGCATCGGCGATCTCGGGAAACTCCTGCTGGCGCCCCGACCGCGGGGGCCATTCGGTGCTGAACGTGTTGCTCGACGCGAAGGCGAGTGTGGCGGCCCCCGCCGGAGCGCCGGGGGAGTCGGCGCGCGCGACGAACACCCGCACCACCTTGCCCGAGCGCTGCCGAAAGTCGCCGAGCAGCGCGTAGTCGAGGGGTGGGGCATCCACGCCGATCTCCTCACGGAACTCGCGGCGGGCCGCGACCAGCGCGTCTTCGTCGCCCTCGAGCAGCCCCTTCGGCACCGACCAGGCCCGGTCATCCTTCTTCGCCCAGAACGGCCCGCCCATACGCGCGATGAACACCTCGAGCTCGGCCGGCTCGCCCCGGTAGAGCAGGATGCCCGCGCTGACGATGGGCATCAGACCACGCCCGGCGAACTCATGCCCACGGCACTAGAGGTTGATCATGTGGCCGGTGAGACCGTGGAAGGCGTCTTGCATCGACTCGCTGAGGCTCGGGTGCGTGTGCACGTTGCGGGCGAGTTCGAAGGCCGTCAGATCCCACTTCTGCGCCAGGGTCAGCTCGGGCAGCAGCTCGGAGACGTCGTGGCCGATGAGGTGGCCGCCGAGCAGCTCGCCGTGGGTGGCGTCGGCGACGAGCTTCACGAAGCCGCTGGTCTCGCCGAGCGCGTGCGCCTTGGCGTTCGCCATCATCGGGAACGTCGCGACCTTCACGTCGTACCCCTCGTCGCGCGCCTGCTGCTCGGTGAGGCCGAAGCTGGCGACCTGGGGCTGGCAGAACGTGGCGCGCGGCATCATGCGGTAGTCGCCCAGCGCGAGGGTCTCCGCGCCGCCGATCGTCTCGGCCGCGACGATGCCCTGCGCTTCGGCCACGTGGGCGAGCTGCAGCTTAGCGGTGACGTCGCCGATGGCGTAGAGGCCCTCGACGTTGGTGCGCATGTAGTCGTCGACGGCGATCGCGCCGCGCTCGGTCAGGGCGACGCCGGTGTTCTCGAGCCCGAAGCCCTCGACATTGGCGCCGAACCCGATCGACATCAGCACCTTGTCGGCCTCGAGCTGGCCGGCTGCACCCGACTTGTCGGTGTAGCTGACGGTGACCGAGGTGCCGTTGTCGACGACGCTCTCGACCTTGGTCGAGGTGAGAATCGGCACGCCGAGCTTCTTGAACTGCTTCTCGACCTCTTTCGAGACGTCAGCGTCTTCGTTGGGCAGGGCGCGCGGCAGGAATTCGATGATGGTGACCTCGACGCCGTAGTTGGCCATGACGTAGGCGAACTCGATACCGATGGCGCCGGCGCCGACGATGGCGAGCGACGAGGGCAGCTCGCGTTCGAGAATGAGGCTCTCGTAGGTCACCACGTTCTCGCTGAGAGTGGTGCCGGGCAGCAGCCGAACGGTCGAGCCGGTGGCGATGATGGCGTTGTCGAAGGTGAGCCGTTCGGTCTCGCCCGTGTTCAGCGCGACGTCGAGGGTGTGGGCGTCGGCGAACGTGCCGCGGCCGTCGTACTCGGTCACCTTGTTCTTCTTCATCAGGAAGTGCACGCCCTTGGCGCGCCCGTCGGCCACCTTGCGGCTGCGGTCGTAGGCGATGCCGTAGTCGAAGCTCACATCGCCCGAGATGCCGAAGGTGTCGGCCTCGGAGTAGAAGATGTGGGCGATCTCGGCGTTGCGCAGCAGGGTCTTCGCCGGCACGCATCCCACGTTCAGGCACACACCGCCCCAGTACTTCTGTTCGACGACGGCGACGCTCAGCCCGAGCTGGGCGGCGCGCACGGCCGCGACGTAGCCGCCCGGCCCCGCTCCCAGAATGACGACGTTGTAGTGTGCTGCCACGGCTGATCCTCCCGGTCGGTAGACGAACCTCTCCATTCTTCTCCTGTTTCGGGGGGCGAAGCGCCTGCTGGGCAGACGGGCGGTGGTTCGTTAGGCTGGGTCGAAACCCACGGTGACAGGAGCGTATTGGTCGTCGTACTCGCGTTCATCGCCAACATTCTCGTGGCGATCGCCAAATCGGTCGCCGCCGCCATCACGGGCTCCGCCTCGCTGGTCGCCGAGGCGGCACACTCGTGGGCAGACGCCGGCAACGAGGTCTTTCTGCTGGTCGCCGACAAGCGTTCGGTGCGCGCGAGCGATGACGAGCATCCGCTCGGGTACGGCCGCGAGGCCTACGTGTGGTCGTTGCTGGCGGCGGTCGGCGTGTTCACGGTGGGCGCGGTCGTCTCGGTGATGCACGGTGTGCAGGAGCTGTTCGACCCCGAGCCGGCGTCAGATTTCGGCATCGCCTACGCGGTGCTCGGTGTGTCGGCGCTGCTCGAGGGGGCGTCGCTGCTGCAGTCGGTCATCCAGGCTCGGCGCACCGCCGCGAAGTACGAACGCGACGCGGTCGACTACGTGGTGAACGGCTCTGACGCGACGCTGCGCGGTGTCGTCGCCGAAGACTCGGCGGCGCTCGCCGGCCTCGCCATCGCCTTTCTCGGCATTCTGCTGCACCAGGTCACCGGCAACCCGGCGTACGACTCGATCGGCTCGATTCTGATCGGGCTGCTGCTGGCGGGCGTGGCCATCATTCTCATCAACCAGAACCGCCGCTATCTCGTCGGGCTGAATCCGCCCGAGAAGTTCAGGGTGAGCGCCGGCCGGCGGCTGCTCGCGTCGCCGGGCATCGTGCGGGTGACGTACCTGCACCTCGAGTTCGTCGGCCCGGGCCGGCTCTTTCTGGTCGCGGCCGTCGACCTGGCGGGCAACGACGCCGAAGAGCTGGTCGCCGAGCGCATCAGGAACATCGAGCGCGAGATCGAGAAAGACGAACTCATCCAGCAGGCGGTGCTGACCCTCTCGGTCGCCGACGAGCCGTCGCTGGCGTTCTGACTACTGCGGAATGACGACCCCGTCGCCCCCACGAGCGTTGTAGATCAGCGCGTTCGACGCTCCGTACGCGGCGAACACCGCCAGGGCATCCTCGCGGCCCACGCCCTGCGTCACCGAGATGCCGCGGCTCTCGAACTGTTCGGCCCAGTCAGCGCGCATCGGGCCCTCATCGAACCCCGTGAGCTGCTCGAGCTCGGGCCCCGACCCCGCCACGACCAGGTGACGGATGCCCGACCACAGGGTCGACCCGTAACACATCACGCACGGCCGCCAGTTCACCACCAGCTCGAGCTGCCGATCGCGGTCGGCGCCCAGATCCCACCCGCCGAGCTCGGCCTGGGCGAGGCTCAGCGCCATGAACTCGGCGTGCGCGGCGGCGAGCCCTGTGGAGAGCACGACATTGACGCCCACCGAGACCAGCTCGCCGGTCTGCCGGTCGGCGACCAGCGCGGCGAACGGGCCGCCGTTGCCCTCGACGTGATTGCGTGCAGCCAGCGTGTTGACCAGCGCCATGCGCTGCTCGACCGTGTCGAGCCGGGTCGGCAGGCCGGGCAGCTCGTCGACGAGCCAGGCGGGAAGGGTCAGCGAAACGGCGGTCTTCATAGGGCACCCGGCTTTCTGGTTCGTGCCAGCCTAGGCGGCCGTCGTGGCGAGAATGTCGATGACGAACACGATGTCGTCGGTGCCGCTGATTCCGGCGGTCGAGTTGCCGGCTGAACCGTAACCCTGGTCGGGCGGAATCACGACGATGACCTGCGACCCGACGGCGTACCCGACGAGCGCGGCAGAGAAGCCCTTGATGACCTGGCTGGTGCTGAACGTGGCCGGCCCGCTGCCCCAGCTCTGGTCGAAGACCTTGCCCGTCGACCAGATGACGCCCTGGTACTGCACGGTCACGGTGTCGCCGTCGGCGACGGTCGCCCCGTCGCCCTGTTTCAGAACCGCGATCTGCAGCGTCGCCGGTGCCGGCGTGCTGGGAATGGTGACGGTGGGCGTGCCGTCGTCGGCGAGCGTCACGGTGGGGAACCCGGCCGGCGCCGGCTGATCGGCGCCGGTGGCCTTCAGCGGCATGTTCGGGTCGAGCGTCGCCGACGGGGTCGGGGTCGGCGTCGGCGTCGCGGCGGCGACGGCCTTCACGTCGATGACGAACACCACGGTGTCGGTGGCGGCGACACCGAGGGTCGAGTTGCCGTCGGTGCCCCACGCGTCGGCCGGCGGCACGACAGCCACGATGCGCGACCCCACGGTCGCGCAGTCGACGGCCTTCACGATGCCGGGCAGAAACTGCGAGTCGTCGACCGTGATCGACTGGGCGCCGACCTCCGCGTCGGTGGTGGTGAACAGCTGCTGGCCCGAGGTGCCGTTGTAGAGGGTGAAGTCGACCGTCGCGACAGATCCGTCGGTGACCTGGTCGCCGGTTCCGTCGATGAGCACCGTGCGCTCGGTGGTGGTCGCCGTCATCGGGGCCGTGAAGGTGGTCACGGGCAGGGTGTCGAGATCACCGGTGACCGAGACCGCGGCCGAATTCGTTCCGGGGGCAGTCAGCGTGCATCCCGAGGCCGCGGGCGACGCAGCGGGGCTCGCTGACGAACTGCAGCCGACGAGCGTGAGCGCGACGGCGGCTGCCGCGGCGAGAAGGGCGATCTTGCGCATGAAACCTCGATATGTCAGAACGGGTCGACGGTGCATCAGCCCCCGCCAGTCTGGCCGGTGAGGCTATGAGCAACCTGTTGAGGGGCTGGGAGCGGGCTGCCCGAGCGAGTCGACGGCAGCCATCGAGCAGGCGACATGCCTCGGGCGCGGTGGCCGAGTCGGCCGGCCGGCGGCGGCCGCAGTCGTCGGTTCGGCGCGTCAGGGGCTGATCTGCGCCGTTGCGATGATCAGGATGCTCACCAGCGCCACCGCCGCGATGGTCAGCATCAGCGCGGCGAGCACGCCCAGCCTCGCCCGTCCCCGGCGCGTCAGCAGCTGGGTGACCACCATCGCCACGTAGAGCAGCAGCACCACGGCCAGCGCCACCGCCGCCAGGCCGTGAGGCGCGAGCGGCAGCAGGAAGAACAGCACGATCGCCGAGATCAGGGCGAACAGGCCGCCCATCACGAGCCAGATGCGCCCGGTCGAGGTGGTCAGCGCGGGCTGGTTGGTGACCTTGGTCGGGTCGGGTTCTTCGTCAGGCACGGCGGCTCCTCGTCGCCCCCACCCTACGCGGATGGAGGGCAGGGTGAAAGGCGGGTGAAGGCGGGATCAAGGCGCGGCTGGGTCTCACCGCACCGGGCCGCCGACACGGCGCGCGAGACCTCACCCCGGGCGTAGAGCCCAGGCTCAGACCGAGGTCTGCCCCGCGGCCGCCCCGGCGCCCGGCTTCAGCTGTGCCAGGTTCGACGCCGCCACGTCGACCACCGAGGTGAACAGTGCCGCATCGAGCGCGCCCTCGTCGCCGACGGCCGCCTCACCCGTCAGCCTGGTCACGACGTTGCCCCGCTGCACGTCGGCGGCGAAGTACGATGCGCCGGCGGCGTCGCCGGTGCCGGTCTCTGCCCAGCCGGCGCTGTTGAGCGAGACCGAGTCGAGGGGGAGGGGCGCCACCGTGGCACTCCACGACGCGGTGGCGTACGACGAGCATCCGTCGATCAGGGTGCGCATCGACGAGATGTAGGCCGACGCCTCGGCGCTGCTGGCGAACACCCGCGTTGACTGGCTGATCGAGGAGTTGTCGCCGATGCTCACGAACTGGTCGTTCAGTTCGACCGGCTGCGACTGCTGCGACCCGGTTTCGAGGTTCGTCACGGGGTAGAGCGAGTAGGCGAACTCGCAGGGCAGCGACGACGGCTGCGGCGAGTCGTTCTGCCACGAATCCTGCAGCTGACTCTGGGCGTCGCCGACTACGGTGCTCTCGGTCTGCGGTGCGGCCCAGGTGCCGAACCGGTCGCCCTGCGAAGGCGTGAGCAGAACGGCGGAGGCGTCGGCCGCCGAGAACTGCGGCGTGGCCGCACGCCCGAGCGCCTGACCGAACGTATTGGCGCCGGCGATCGTGACGATGACTCCGATCGCGGTCAACGCGAGGAAGCCGATGCTGCCGAGGGCGATCCACAGCGCGGTGAGCGGGCGCCGCGGCGGGGGAGTCGGCTGGTCGTAGGTCATCTCGAAAGGCTCTCGTTCGTTCGTGCAGTGCAGTGCAATCCTAAGCACCGGCACCGACAAGACCGCCGGCCGCCCCGGTGGTGCTGGGGCGGCCGGCGGCCGGATGGAGCGGGTGCGACCGATCGGCCGCGGGCTGTTACGCCTGGCCGTGGCTGGCGCGCGAGCGGCGCGACAGCGAGTCGATGATGACCGCGAGCAGCAGAACCGCGCCGGTGATCATGTAGCGGATCGACGAGTCGAGGTTCAGCAGGGTGAGGCCCGACGAGATCGACTGGATGACCAGAATACCGAGCAGTGCCGAGTAGGCGCTGCCGCGACCGCCGAAGAGGCTCGTACCACCGATGACGGCGGCGGCGATGGCGTTCAGGTTGGTGTCGCCACCACCCGACGACAGGCTGGCACTGGTGAGGCGGGCCGACGCGAGCAGACCACCGAGGGCGGCGAAGCTCGAGCACAGGATGAACACGGTGATGTAGATGCGGTTGACCTTGATACCGGCACGACGTGCCGCCTCGACCGATCCACCGACCGCGAAGACCGAGCGGCCCCAGCGGGTACGGGTGAGAAAGAAGTTCATGATGATGACGAGCAGCACGAACAACAGGAACGAGGCACCGAGGCCGCGGTCGGTCGCCAGATAGGCGACGGCGAGCAGCAGCACGACGAGCAAGGCGATGGCCTTGATCAGCGTGACCGACAACGCGCCGGTCGAGAGCCCTGCCTTGCGGCGGCGGCGTGCGCGCATGACGTCGGAGAAGAACAGCGCACCGGCCGCGATCACGGCGAGGGCGTAGGCGGCCCACGGCGGAAGGAACGACGAGGTCGCGAACTGCACGATCCACGAGTCGTACGGCAGGTTGATCGAGCCGTTCGGGCCGAGGATCTTCAGCTGCAGGCCGAGGAAGGCGAGCAGACCAGCCAGGGTGATCACGAAGCTCGGCACGCCGAACCGGGTGAACAGCAGGCCGTAGAGGTAGCCGATGGCGGCACCGACCAGCAGGGCGACAATGATCGCGAGGGCGACCGGCCACTTGAGCTGGGTGAGGCCGACGCCGAGGATGGCCGCGGCCAGACCGCTCACCGAACCGACTGACAGGTCGATCTGGCCGAGCAGCAGCACCAGCACGATGCCGATCGAGATGGTGCCGACGGCGGCGCACTGCAGGGTGAGGTTCACCAGGTTGTTGGCCGAGAGGAAGTTCGGGTTCAGCACCTGGAAGATGATGCAGATGACGATCAGGCCGATGACCACGGGCAGCGAGCCCAGGTCGCCGCCGCGCACGCGCTGGCGGAAGGCGAGAACGGCGCCGCGCACACCCTCGGTGCGAACGAGGCGCTCGTCTTGCAGGTCGGCGGCGCGCTCTGCAGGTGTTTCGACTGAAGTGTTGGTCATGATCAGCGGTTCTCCTCTGTAGCGTCGTCGATACCAGTGGCGTTGTTCGGCAGGGGCTCGGCGACGGCGCCGGCGCTCGGGGCGGCGACGGCCTCGGCTGCGCTGCTCGATGCACCGGTTGCCTCTGCGTTGGCGGCGGCCGACTCGACGGCGTGCGCGCTGGCGCGGCGGGTCACCACGTTGTCGGTGGCGCCGGTGATGGCAGAGATGATCTCCTCGTAGCTGACGTCAGCCACGTGGAAGTCACCGTTGTTGCGCCCGAGGCGCAGCACGGCGACGCGGTCGGCGACGGCCTGCACATCGGCCATGTTGTGGCTGATGAGCAGCACGCCGAGGCCGCGCTCGCGCAGGCGCTCGACGAGGTTCAGCACCTCGGCCGTCTGGGCGACGCCCAGGGCGGCGGTGGGCTCGTCGAGAATGACGACGCTCGGCTCGCCGATCAGTGAACGAGCAATGGCCACGGTCTGGCGCTGGCCGCCCGAGAGCGAGGCGACGGCGATGCGTACCGAGGGGATCTTGGCAGAGAGCTGGCGCAGCAGGCTCCACGAGCGCTGCTCCATCTCTTCTTCGTCGAGTGAGACGCCGTGCACGATCTCGCGGCCGAGGAAGAGGTTCGACACCACATCGAGGTTGTCGCACAGGGCGAGGTCTTGGAAGACGGTGGCGATACCGAGGGCACGTGAGGCGGTCGGAGTCGGGATGTTCACGATCTGGCCGTCGAACTTGATGGTGCCGGAGTCTTGGGGGTGAACGCCGGCCAGGATCTTGACGAGGGTCGACTTGCCCGCGCCGTTGTCGCCGACGATGGCGACGACCTCACCGGGGTAGATGTCTAGGTCGATGTCGGTCAGTGCGCGTACAGCACCGAAGCCCTTCGAGACGCCCCTGAGCGAGAGAACAGGCTCGCGAGTGGCGCTGCTGGGTTCGGCGACGGCGGATTCCATCGTCACGGTTACTCCTTTGTGTAGCGTTCGGTTGTTCGTTCGCCCGCCAGCAGCGGGTGAAGCCATGAAAATTGTGCGCTGGGCTCAAAGTAAACCCGGCCGGGGCGTGTGTACACACCCCGGCCGGGTTTCACTCGGTTACTTACTTGATGCCGGCGGTAGCGCAGGCGGCTGCGTAGTCCGGCGTGCAGATCTGCGCGGCGGTGTAGAAGCCATCGGCCACGACGGTGCTCTCGATGTTGTCGACCGTGACGGCGACCGGAACGAGCAGGAACGACGGGATGGCCGCTCCACCAGCAGTGTTGGTGGTGCTGGTGCCGTTGACCGACTCACCCTTGGCGAGCGAGACGGCGAGGGTCGCAGCCTGCTCGGCTTCGGGCTTGAGGGCCTTGTAGACGGTCATGTACTGGTCACCCGAGAGGATGCGCTGGATGCCGGCAAGCTCGGCGTCCTGGCCCGTGACGGGAGGCAGGGGGCTGACGTTCGCACCCTTGAGGGCTGCGATGGCGCCACCGGCAGTGCCGTCGTTGGCGGCGTACAGACCGGTGATCTGGTTGCCGAACTGGGTGATCTGGCCGGCGACCCAGGTCTGGGCCTGAGCCGGGTCCCACCCGGGTGTGTCGTACTCGGCGAGGACCTTGTAGCCCGACGTGTCGATGACCGAGTGCGCGCCCTTCTTGAACAGGGTGGCATTGTTGTCAGTCGGCGAACCGTTGACCATCAGGATGCCCGCACCGGCGGCGACGCCGTCTTTCTTGAGCTTGTCGACCAGGGCCTGGCCCTGCAGTTCGCCGACCTTCTCGTTGTCGAACGAGATGTAGGCCGAGGAGTCGGGGCTGTCGATGAGGCGGTCGTACGAGATGACCGGGATGTTCTTCGCCTTCGCCTCGCCGACGATGGCTGCTGCGGCCTCGCCGTCGAAGGGGTCGAGAACCAGAACGTTGACGCCCTGCGTCAGCATCGACTCAGCCTGCTGCTGCTGCTTCGCTGCGTCGCCGTCGGCGTTCGCGTAGAGAACCGTGCAGTCGGGGCAGAGCGCCGTGACCTTGGCCTCGAAGTAGGGCTTGTCAGCGCTCTCGTAGCGAGCGGTGACGGAGTCGGGAAGCAGCAAGCCGATCTTGGCACTTGATGCGGTTGCCGTCGCGTTCGACGAACCGTTCGATGATCCGTTCGAACATGCTGTGAGCGAGCCGGCTGCGAGCAGGAGCGCGGCCGTGGCAATGACCGCTCTCGTGGTGGCGATCTTCATTGAGAAACCTCCGTAATCGTGCCGCCCTCTTTGGCGGCTGGAGTGAGCTTGGCACCTTTCGATGTTGTCGTCAAGTCTTGAAGTCAAGGAATAGATAACAACTCAATCACTTCTGTCTTCGGGCAGGATGTTGACGCTATCGACCGCGTAGACGGCCGCCCCGAGCGTTGCCGCGCGGGCCCCCAGCTGGCCCTGCACGATTTCGGGCATCAGATCGGGGCCGACGATGATCGAGCGCTCGACCGCGTGACGCAGCGGACCGAGCAGCAGCTCGCCTGCCCGCGACAGCTCGCCGCCGACCACGATGCGTTCCGGGTCGAGCAGGTTGCACAGGTTCGCGGCGGCCACCCCGATGTGCCGGCCCGCGTCGGCGAGGGCGCGCATCGACGTCGGTTCGCCCGACATGGCGCGCAGCACCACGTCGTTGAGCTTGATGGTGCCGAGCTGCTCGCGCAGGTCATCCAGCAGCGCCGGGCCGCCCGCGATGGCCTCGAGGCAGCCGCGGTTGCCGCAGCGGCACAGGGGCCCGTTCTCGAGGATGGTCGTGTGCCCGAACTCGCCGGCGACGCCGTTGTGGCCGCGGAAGATGGCGCCGTTGAGAATCAGCCCGGCCCCGATGCCGTCGCCGATGTCGAGGGTCACCGAGTTGCTCTTGCCGCGGGCGGCACCGAGTCGGAACTCGGCGAGGGCCGACAGGTTCGCGGCGTTGTCGACGAAGACGGGCCGCTTCAGCCGGCGCTGCATCACCTCGGCGACGGCCACCCCGTCCCATCCGCGCATGATGCCGTTGCGCGCGGTGGTGCCGGTCTCGCGGTCGAGCGGCGCAGGCACCGCGATGCCCACCGCGAGAACGTCGGGCATGCTGGCGTCGACTGAGTCGAGCATGTCGGCCAGCAGCAGGGTGGTCTTGTCAAGCTCATTGTCGGCGCGGTGGTCTTTGGCCAAGGGCATGTGGTGCTCGGCCACCACCGTGTGGGCCGCGTCGGCCAGCGCGATGCGCATGTGCCGGGTCGAGAAGTGCACTCCCACGAACAGGCCGAGGGTGTGCGCGAGCGTGACGTGCTGCGCCCGCCGGCCGCTGCGGGTGATGGTCGCGGTGTGCAGCAGCCCGGTGCCGACACCCTCTTTGACGATGTTCGAGACAGTGGCGGGAGACAGGCCCGTGGCCCCGGCGAGTTCGACCTGCGTGAGGCCGCCGTGCTTCTTGATCGCATCGACGATTCGTGCCCGGTTGGCTTCACGAAGTGAAGTCTGAGAGCCGGGAGTGCGTCGTTGGTCTTCCACCAGAACAACATACAGCCCGTGTCAATGGGTCAGATTCGAGCAAAAGTTACCAGATTGTCACTCAGGCGCCGCAGACGATAATGAAGCCATGATCTCTCCCCAGCTCGCCCGCGCCCTCCGGCTCGCCGGATTGCGGTGGCACCCGACGGCGGGCGACATGTTCCTGATCGACCGCTCCGGCTTCGAAGGCGACGTCTTCTCGCTCAGCGACATGACCATCGAGGCGCACGAATTCGAGACCGGAACCGTGCTCGGTTTCAACGGCACGACCGAGTGGGCACTCGACTCTGTCGCCCTCGATGACGCGCTCTGGCTGCCGGCCGAACACCAGCTGCGGGCCCTGCTCGGGCAGACCTTCGTGTCGCTGCGGCGCACCGGCGACGAGTACGAGGTCGAGACCGTTCTGGCTGGTGAGAGCTCGGTCTTCAGGGCGGTCGACCCGGCCGACGCCTACGCCGGTGCGCTGCTGGTGCTCATCGGCGCATCGAGCGACGACCTCGACGTGCCCAGCGGGCTGTAACCCCCGTGAACCGCGCCCAGAAGGCCTGGTTCTGGATGCTCGACTACGCCTACACCGTCTCTGACGAGCTGCTCGCGCTGGTGTCGCGCCCCGACCCCGGTCGGTACCTCGAGGTGTCGGACGGGCATCCGGCGGACGGGCATACGGCTGCCGGGCATCCGTCGACCGGGCGTCCGGTGCTGCTGCTGCCGGGCGTGTTCGAGACGTGGCGGGTGCTGCGGCACGTCGGCGACGAGCTGCACCGGCTCGGGCATCCGGTGCATGTCGTACCAGACCTCGGCCGCACCACGGGCAGCATCGACTCGGTCGCGCGGGAGGTCGACGCCTACCTCGACCGTCACGACCTGCGTCAGGTGATCGTGGTGGCGCACAGCAAGGGCGGGCTGGTCGCGAAGTACCTCATGCTGCGCCTCGACCGCTCGAACCGCGTCGACGGGCTCGTCGCGATCAACGCTCCGTTCTCGGGGTCGCAGTGGGGCCGGTACCTGCCGGTGCAGAGCGTGCGCGCCCTCGGGCCCGACGACCTCACGGTTCGCTTCGTCGGTTCGCCGGCCGAGGTCGACGCCCGCATCGTCTCGGTGTACTCGAGCTTCGACCAGAACGTGCGGGCGGGTTCGCGGCTGGCCGGTGCGCGCAACGTGCGGGTCTCGGTGGCGGGGCACTCGCGCATCCTCGGATCGGCGAAGCTGCTGGCGGTGCTGCCCGAGGCGATCAGCTGGGTGCCGGCCCGGGGGTGGGAGGTGCCCTGGTGGCCGGAGCTGCCTGGTGATTCGCCGGCACCTGGGCAGAGTTCCGCGCCTCGAAGCGAGCCCGCGTCTAGAAGCGAGCCCGCGCCTCGAATCGAGCCCGCGCCTCGAACCGAGCCCGCGCCTCGAACCGAGCCCGCGCCTCGAGGGCCAGCACCGCGCTGAGCTCGGTCGAGAGGGCCGTCGGCCCCGACGCGAACGTGCGCCAGTCATCGGCGGCGAGCCCGCTCGGCGCGAAGGTCGACCACAGGTCGTCGGTGCTGCTGACGAAGAACCCCTCGAGGTGGGCCCGCTGGCCCAGCAGGCTCGGCGTCGCTCGCGCGGCCGCCGACCCGAGCAGCGCCTGCAGGTGCTGGTAGAAGATGCCTTTGAACAGCCCGACGTCGCCGCCGCCACGCTGGGAGTGGTCGACATTCTCGCTGGCGAACACACCTGTCGGCGCCAGCCTGTCGATCGTGGCCGTCGCCGTGCGCACGGCGTCGTCGAGGTGCCGGGCGTCGCCGGTGCGGTCGAACGCGCCGAGTTTCGCGCCCACGTAAAGGCCCTGGTTGTAGCTGAACAGCCAGTCGTCGTCGCGGCCGCCGTCGCCGGTGCGGTTGATGCCGTCGACGATCAGCCCCGTGGCCGGGTCGAGCAGGCGCTCGTCGAGAAAGGCCAGCGACGAGCGGGCGAAGGCGAGGTGCGCGGGCGAACCGGTGCGCTCGAACAAGCGGGCGCTGACGAGCGCGAAACAGCCGTTCGTGGGAGCATTCTTGTAGCTCGGCTGGCTCGTGCGCCAGGCGATCGACGCCCCGAGTTCGGTGCTGAAGCCGTGTTCGACAATGTGGCTGAACAGCGCCTCGGCGTCGCGGAGATATCGTCGTTCGCCACTGGCGTCGAACAGGCGCAGGGCGGCCAGCGCCAGCCAGCCCATGTCGTCGAAGTAGTCATTGAACAGCGAGCCGCGGTTGCGCCGACGGATGCCCGCGTAGGTCTGTTCGGCGAGTGAGCGCCACTGCGGCCATCCGCTGCGCTCGAACGCGTCGACCCGCGCTTCGACCGCGTGCGCCAGCCACCAGTAGTCGAAGGCGGCGAGGGTGCGCAGGCGCAGCGGCGAGCTCGACCGCAGGCTGCCGGGGCGTAGGCCGCCGAAGTGCCGGGTGAGGCTGCGCTGCGCGAAGTCGGCGCGGTCGCCCGCGGTCGCCGCGTTCACTCGGTGAGCGCCGGGGCGATGAATTTCGTCCAGGCCCAGACCGAGACGCTCACCGCTGCGAAGGCGACAGCCACGAGCAGCGCCTCCGCGAGCTCGATGCCTCGACCGGCGTGCTCGAACGACGGCGCCACGACCGCCGCAAGAACGGTGAACGAGACGAGTGCCAGAGCGAACCACACCAGCCTGGAGCGTTCGAAAACTGCCCTACCCGCTAGCCCGCCGAACGGCAGCACGATGACCGCTGCCGCGCCGAACGAGCCCAGCACGAACGTGGTGAGCGTCTCGTTCGCGAACGTGGCGAAGCCGTTCGACGAGACGGTGGTGGCCGCATCGAGCGGGGTGGCTCCGAACAGCCCCGCCAGGGCCAGCCACGCGATGGCCCCCGCGGCGAGCAGCGCGAGCGGCTGAGCGAGGGCGAGCCGGCTCCGCTCGGCGCGCGATACGGTGCCGACGCCGGTGAGGCCGAGCACAAGACCGAACAGCAGGGCGGGTTGCAGGTCGAACAGGCGCGAGACGAGGGCAAGGGCGGCGGCGATGAGCAGGTAGCGGGGTGCGAAGACGAGAGCGGTGGTCAGACCCAGCCAGCGCCGGGCGATGAGGCTCGGCACCAGCACCCCGACCACATTCACCGCCGCGAAGGCGAGGCTGAGGGCGCCGAACAGTCGCAGGTAGGCGGGTTGGCTGGCGATGGGGCCCGAGAGCATGCCGATCCCGGCCGCCACGAGCACCGCGGCCGCGGCGACCAAGAGCGGATGCACACGCAGCTCCGGCGCCGACTCGAACTCATTGCGCGCGCGGTTGCGCCCGAGCAGCGAAGCCCGGGCGCCGCCCGTGGCCGCCGCGTTCCCCTGCGTGGTGTGCCGGGTGCCGCCTGACCTGGCGGGCGAGGTGGCGCCCGCGGTGGCGGCGAGGATCGGCCCGGCGGTGGCGGCGAGGGTCGGCCCCGCGGTGGCGGCGAGGATCGGCCCCGCGGTGGCGGCCGACATGGCCGAGGTGGCGGCCGAACCGGTGACCGGGTCGTCACGGCGTGCCGGTTCGGTGGGGGCGCGGCGGGTCGAGGCGGCTGGGTGTGCCCGCCCGCGTACCGAGGCGCGGCGGGCGTAGACCGCCGCGAGCAGGCGGCCCGGAGCCGCGATCAGGAGCATCGCTGCCAGCGCGACCGCCAGGGCCAGCAGCCAGGTCGCGGCGGGCGATCCGCCCCACACGGGCTGCAGAGCCGAGGTGAAACGGGTGGCCTCGGCCCACGTGTTCGCGGCCGCGGGCGCCCCGGCCTGGGCGCCGCCGTCTCCCGGCGCGCTGCCCGATCCGTTCGGGGAGCCCGCGTCGCCGGGCACGCCCGAACCTGCACCACCGCCCGAACCTGCGCCGCCCGAACCGCTGCCAGCCGAGCCACCACCGGCCGAGCCACCGCCGCCGCCGGCCGATCCGCCCGCGCCGCCGGCCGCCCCCGTGCCGCCTGCACCCGAACCGGCCCCCGACGAGCCGCCTGCAGCCCCACCGGTCGACGGTGTCGCCGCGCCCGTCTCGCCGCCCGCACCGGCCGGCGGTGCTGGCGTGCCGGTGGCCGCCGAGAAGACCACAGGGAACGACGCGCTCTCGTCGCTCACATTGCCGGCGGCATCCTGCTGGATTGCTGAGAGCTGCGCGCGGCCCGCCGCCACGGTGCCGGCGGCGCACGTCCACCGGCTGTTCTGCACGGTCGCCGTGCAGGCCGCGTACGAGCCGGCGAACACCGTCACCAGGGCGCCGCTCTCGCCGGTTCCGGTGATGGCGGCACCGGCGACGGCCACGGTCGACCCTGCGGCGGGCGAGCGGATGACCGGCGGCACGGGCGGGTCGGAGTCGATCACCAGCGAGAGCGTTGGGCTCTGCGGGCTGACACCGTTGCTCCAGCCGGTGGCCTGTGTCGCCGTCACCGCGATGGTGCCGCTCGGAATGTCTGCCCCGAGGTTGCACCCCCAGCCACCCTGGCCGTCGGCGACCGCCAGGCATGAGTAACTGCCGCCCGAGGCGGTGACGGTGGCGCCGGGGTAGGCCGTGCCACGAACCGTTCCGTAGCCGGTGGCGAGTCCGTTCGCCGAACCCGACGACAGGGTGGGTGCGGTGAGCACGTCGACCGTCACCGATGCGCTCTGGCTGGGCTGACCGCCGACCAGCTGCACGACGGTGAGCACGACGTTCGGGCCGCTGACGACAGCCGAGCTCGAGCAGCTGAACGAGCCGTCGCTGCCGGCGGTGACGGTGCAGAGCGGGTCAGACAGGGTGCTTGACGAGACCTGGATGCCGCTGCCCGGCTCGGCAGAGCCGCTCACCGTCACCGTGTCGCCGAGCAGCTCGCCCGCCGATGGTTCGGAGATCGACGGCGCCGCGGCGGGCGTGGTGGTCGGCGGGGTGGTCGACACCGGGGGAGCAGGAGCGGGGTCGGCCGGAAGCGACGGAGTCGCGGTCGGGCTGGGCGTGGCGGTGGGGTCTGCGTGGGCGGACTGCGCCGGAGAGACGAGCAGCACCACCGCGAGCGGCAGTGCCAGGGCGAGCGCGGCGACCGCGAGCATCCGGAATCGCGAAACTCTGACCGCCGAACTCGCCGGCGTGTCGCGGGTGGCGCTCGGCTTCACAACAAACACGTTCTTCCATTTAGCAAGCAAAAGTGAGTGATGTCAAAGCACCATGCGGTTGTATGCACACAGGCGTAACACACATTTTCGTAGACAAATGTCGGCGCCCGGGTCATAATCGCTCAACTGGGTCAATTGACCCACTTCGACTCACCGCCCGCCTGAACTCTCGACGAAGGAGAGACCCGTGACCCGACTGCCCGTCGCCGAGCGTCGCGAGCTGCTGCTCGACGCCGCGCTGCGGGTCGTGGCCGAGCAGGGCATCTCGGGGGCGACCACGCGCGCCATCGTGGCCGAGGCGGGGGTGTCGCTCGCGAGCTTCCACTACGCATTCAGCAGCCGCGACGAGCTCATCGCCGAACTCGTCAACTCTGTCGTCGCGAGCGAACAGACCGCGCTCGAACGACTGCAGCTGCGCGGCGCCTCGATGCGCGACACCGTGCGCGAGGGTCTGCTGCACTACTTCGACGTTCTGCAGAAGAACCCTCTCAGAGAGAAGGCCATGTTCGAACTCACCCAATACGCGATGCGGTCGCCCGAACTGCAACCGCTGGCCCGTGTTCAGTACGAGCGCTACTACGCCCTCGCCGAGCAGGCGCTCGAGGTGGCCGCCGAGTCGACCGGACTGCGCTGGAGCCGCCCGGTCGACGAGATCGCCACCATTCTGGTGGTGCTGACCGACGGGCTGACGATCGGCTGGCTGGTGAACCGCGACGACGACGCCGCGCTGGCGATCATCGACTTCGCGGCCGACTCGCTCGGTGCCCTGGCGGTGGCGGCGTGAGCGGCCCCGGCGCCGGCCGCGGCCTCGGCGCCGTCGGCCTGGTCGGCGTGTTCACCGAACCCACCCGCCGCGTCGGCGGGGGATGGGTCGCCCTGTTCGCAGCGGCCTGGTTCGGCATCTGGATGGCGCAGCTCACCCCGGTACAGCTGCTTCTGCCCCTGCAGGTCGAGAACCGCGTCGACACGGGCAACTGGATCGACAGCGTGGTGGCGTTCGGCGTCATCTCGGGCGTCGCCGGTGTGGCCGCCCTCGTCACGTTTCCGCTGACGGGCGCCATGTCAGACCGCACTACGTCGCGGTTCGGCCGCCGCCGGCCGTGGATCGCCGCGGGCACCCTGGTCTTCGCCGCGTCGCTCGTGCTGCTGGGGCTGCAGACGTCGCTGGTGGGCGTGGGCATCTTCTGGACCCTGGCCATCATCGGCTTCTGCATCCTCACCGCGTCGCTGACCGCCACCATCTCCGACCAGGTGCCGGTCGGTCAGCGCGGGTACGTCTCGGGCTGGCTCTCGGCGCCGCAGGCGGTGGGCATCATCGTCGGCCTGGTGCTGGTCACCACGCTCTTCACCGGCCTGTTCGTCGGCTACCTCGCGGTGGCGATTCTGCTCGTGGTTCTGGTCGCCCCGTTCTGCATCTGGATGCCCGACGCCGTTCTGCCGCGCGCCGACCGTGCCCGCGTCACGGCAAGGGCCTTCGTCGACGGCTTCTGGATCAGCCCCCGCCAGTACCCCGACTTCGGCTTCACGCTGCTCAGCAGAGTGCTTGTCAACATCGGCAACGCGCTCGGCACCGCTCTGCTGCTCTATTTTCTGATGTTCGGTCTCAACGACCCCGACGCGCAAGACGACCTGATCGTGCTGGTGCTCATCTACATGGTGTTCGTCATCATCGCCTCCCTCGGCGCGGGCGCCCTGTCTGACCGGCTCGGCCGCCGCCGCATCTTCGTGTTCGTCTCGTCGGCGCTGCAGGCGGTGGCCGCCCTGCTGCTGGCCTTCGTGCCGGCCCTGCCTGTGGCCATGGTGGCGGGCGCACTGCTCGGCCTGGGGTACGGCTGCTTCCTCTCGGTCGACCAGGCCCTCGCGACCCAGGTGCTGCCCGACCCGGCGACCCGTGGCAAAGACCTCGGCATCATGAACATCGCCACCGCCGTGCCGCAGGCCATCGCTCCGCTCCTGGGCGCCGGCGTCGTGGCCCTGTTCAGCGGCTTCGAGGCGCTGTTCATTCTGTCGGCCCTGTTCGCCGCCGCGGGTGCGCTCGCGGTGGCCCGAGTGAG
This sequence comes from Subtercola sp. YIM 133946, assembly GCF_036553535.1. Taxonomy (NCBI): domain Bacteria; kingdom Bacillati; phylum Actinomycetota; class Actinomycetes; order Micrococcales; family Microbacteriaceae; genus Subtercola; species Subtercola sp. YIM 133946. The sequence continues at coordinate 29,531 of NZ_JAZHPE010000041.1, read as the reverse complement.
ATCGGTGCGTTGATGCCCACCCCGAAACCGAAGACCGCGCCCGCTCCGTTCGTGCTCGAACGCAGCTCGGCCGAGCCGTGGCTGAACCCGGCACAGTACTGGGGCGATCTCACCCGGGCCACCGCCGCGGTCGACACGCCGCTGGCCGCGCTCAGCCTGCAGGCCCTCGCCCACAACGCCTTCTCGATGCTCGACCGCGCCAACGGCAAGCCCATCCGCGTGGCCAGCAAGTCGGTGCGGGTGCGTGCGGTTCTGGATGCCGTGCTCGCCCTGCCCGGATACGCCGGGGTGCTCGGCTACACGCTTCCCGAGGCGCTTTGGCTCGCCGAGACGATCGACGACGTGGTGGTGGGGTATCCGTCTGCCGATCGCGCGGCGATCGCCCGCCTGGCGGCCGACGAGAAGCTCGCGTCGCGCGTGACGCTGATGATCGATTCGGTCGAGCAGCTCGACCTGATCGACTCGGTCGTGGCGCCCGGCGCCCGGGCGGTCATCCGAGTCTGCCTCGAACTCGACACGTCGTACGTCACCCGTGCGCTCGGGCACATCGGCGTGTGGCGTTCGCCCGTCTTCACCGTCGACCAGGCGCGAGTGCTGGCGCAGGTCGTCGCGTCGCGGCCCGGCTTCACCCTGGTGGGCCTGATGGGCTACGAGGCTCAGATCGCCGGCGTCGGCAACCGGCCGAGGGGCAACCCGGCGCGCGCCCGGGTGCTCGACTGGATGCAGCACCAGTCGATCGCCGAACTCGCCGACCGACGGGGTGCCGTCGTGCAGGCGGTTCGCGACGTGGCCGACCTCGAGTTCGTCAACGGCGGCGGAACGGGTTCGCTCGAGAGCACCTCGGCCGACTCGTCGGTCACCGAGATCGCGGCCGGCAGCGGCCTGTTCGGCGGGCACCTGTTCGACACCTACTCGCGCTTCCGGCCCGCGCCCGCCGCCGCGTTCGCCCTCTCGGTGGTGCGCAAGCCCACCCCGGCGATGGCGACGCTGCTCGGCGGCGGCTGGGTCGCGTCGGGGCCCGCGCAGGCCGATCGACTGCCCGAGATCGTGTGGCCGCAGGGCCTCACGATGCAGGCGCGCGAGATGGCGGGCGAGGTGCAGACTCCGCTCTCCGGGGCGGCGGCGGCCGCGCTGCACCCCGGCGACCGGGTGTGGCTGCGGCACACGAAGTCGGGCGAGCTCTCTGAACACGTGAACGAGCTGCACCTCGTCGACAATGACGCGGTCGCGGCGGTGCTGCCGACCTACCGCGGCGAGGGAAAGGCGTTTCTGTGACGGTCACCGGCGGCGTCTGGCGCAACTGGGGGCGCACCGAGGCCGTCAAGCCGGTGCGTGTCGAGCAGCCGGCGAGCATCGCTGCTGTTCAGCGCGCCGTCGTCGGGGCCGAGAAGGCCGGACTGCGCATCAAGGCAGTCGGCGCGGGGCACAGTTTCAGCGGCATCGCGGTGGCGGAGGGAGTGCACCTCGACCTGTATGCCCTGAGAGGCATACGATCTGTCGACACGGCGCGCCTGCGGGTGACGCTCGGTGGCGGCACGTTCCTGCACGAGCTTCCGGGGCTGCTGAAGCCGTTCGGGCTGGCGATGCAGAACCTCGGCGACATCGACCGGCAGACGATCAGCGGAGCGATCTCCACCGGAACGCACGGCACCGGCCGACGCTTCGGCGGCATCTCCACCCAGGTGGTGGGCGCGCTGCTCGTGGTCGGCGACGGCTCACTGCTGACCGTGAGCGAGACCGAGAACGCCGAGCTGCTGCCCGCCGTCGCTCTCGGCCTCGGGGCGCTGGGCATCCTGGTCGAGGTCACCCTGCAGTGCGTGCCCGCGTTCGTGCTGCACGCGGTCGAGGCCGCCGAGCCGCTCGACGCGGTGCTCGGGGCGGTCGAGGCCCGAGCCGACGCCGTCGACCACTTCGAGTTCTACTGGTTTCCGCACACGAGAACGGCGCTCACGAAGACGAACAGCCGGATGCCCGGGCACACCCCGCGCCGCCCGCTCACGCCGTGGCGCCGGTTCGTCGACGACGACCTCGTGTCGAACCAGCTCTTCAGGGTGACCTGCGCGGCCGGAACGATGGTGCCGTCGATCATTCCGCACATCAACAAGGCGGCCGAGAAGCTCACCGGCACCCGCGAGTTCAGCGACCATTCGGCCCGTGTGTTCGCCACGCGCCGCACGGTGCGGTTCGTCGAGATGGAGTACGCGGTGCCGGCCCGAGACGTGCCCACGGTGCTGCGCGAGATCGACGAGCTGATCGAGAGCCGCGGCTGGCGCATCTCGTTTCCGATCGAGGTGCGCTTCGCCGCGGCCGACGGTCTCTGGCTGTCGACCGCGTCGGGGCGCCAGACGGGATACATTGCAGTGCACCGTTACTACCGAGACGACCCGGCAGAATACTTTCGGGCGGTCGAGGAGATCATGATGGCACACGGCGGCAGGCCGCACTGGGGCAAGATGAACACGCGCGACGCCGAGTCGCTGCGGCCGGTGTACGAGCACTTCGACGAGTTCGTGGCGGTTCGCGACCGGCTCGACCCCGACCGGCGGTTCGCGAACGCCTACCTCGATCGGGTGCTCGGCCGGTGAGCGGCCGCACTGCACCGTTCGGGTGCCACCGATGAGCGCCCGAGACCAGGCCATGACCGAGGCGGAGGCGTTCGCCTCCGTCATCCCGCGCGGCTTCGTGGTGGGCGCCGCCACCGCGGCCTTCCAGGTCGAGGGCGGCGTGCACGACGGCGGCCGCGAGCTCTCGGTGTGGGACGAGTTCAGCCACCAGCCCGGCCGCGTGCTCGGCGGCGCGAACGCCGACGTCGCCGCCGACCACTTCCACCGCGTGCGCGAAGACGTCGCCCTGATGGCCGACCTCGGCATCGACTCCTACCGCTTCTCGTTCGGCTGGCCGCGGCTGCAGCCGGGCGGCACGGGCGGTCTCAACCGAGAGGGCATCGCGTTCTACGACCGCCTGCTCGACGAGCTGCTGGCGGCAGGCATCAGCCCGATGGCCACCCTGTTCCACTGGGACACGCCCGTCGAACTGCGCGGCAGCTGGCTGAACCGCGACACCGCCGGCCGCTTCGGCGACTACGCGTATGCCGTCGGAGAGGTGTTCGGCGACCGCGTCGACCGCTGGGTCACCATCAACGAACCAGCGACAGTGATGCTCAACGGCTATGCCCTGGGCATCCACGCCCCCGGCACGACCCTGCTCTTCGACGCCGTTCCGGCCGGTCATCACCAGTTGCTCGGTCACGGGCTCGCGGTACAGGCGTTGCGCGCGGCGTCGGTGCGCGGCGAGATCGGCGTGACCAATGTGCACTCGCCGGTGTCGGCGGCGACCAGCACCGATGACGACGAGCTCTTCGCCGACGTCTTCGACATCGTGCACAACCGCATGTTCGAAGACGCCGTTCTCCTGGGCAGCTACCCGGTCGTGCCCGAACCCTTCGCCCGGGCTCTGCGCCCGCTGGTCGAGGCCGACCCGAACGATCTGGCGATCATGCACCAGCCGCTCGACTTCTACGGTCTGAACTACTACTTTCCGACGCGCATCGCCGCGGGTGCCGGGTCGACGGCCTCGCCCGATGGCGAGGCGGCCGCCCTCAGTTCGCTGCCGTTCCATCTCGCCGAGTGGCCCGAGTTTCCGCGCACCGGATTCGGCTGGCCGAACGCCCCCGAATTCCTCGGGGTGGCGCTGGCCGAACTCGCCGATCGCTACGGCGACGCGCTGCCGCCGGTGTACATCACCGAGGGCGGGGTGAGCCTGCCCGACGAGCTGGTTCGGGATGTCGACACCGGCGTCACCCGCATCGCCGACTCTGCACGCATCGACTTCCTCGCCCAGCACCTCGCCGCCGCCCTCGACGCCACCGCACCCGGCGCCCCGGCGGCGGCCGTCGATCTTCGCGGCTACTACGTGTGGTCGCTGCTCGACAACTTCGAGTGGGCGGCGGGCTACAGCCAGCGGTTCGGCCTCGTGCACGTGAACTTCGCGACCCTCGACCGCACGCCGAAGGAGTCGTTCGGCTGGCTGCGACGGGTGCTGGAAGCCCGTTCGTAGGCAGTGGCTGGGAGCTTGCCCCAACACTCCTGTGTGAGGGTGTCTCACTCGTTATAGTGGTCGCATGGGCTGGCTAATCGCACTGATCATCGTTGTCGTTCTCGTCGTCATCATCGGCATCTACCTGTGGGCGACGTACAACTCGCTCGTCACTCTGAACGTACGCGTCGACGAGGCGTGGAGCGACATCACGGTGCAGCTGAAGCGACGGGCCGACCTGCTGCCCAACCTCATCGAGACGGTGAAGGGCTATGCGGCGCACGAGAAGGGTGTGTTCGAGGCGGTCACGAAGGCCAGGGCAGAGACTCTCAGCGCCCAGGGCCCCGCCGAGGCATCCGTCGCCGAGAACCACATGCAGACCGCCCTGAAGAGCATCTTCGCCGTGGCCGAGGCCTACCCCCAGCTGCAGGCGTCGCAGAACTTCCTGCAGCTGCAGGCCGAGCTGGTCGACACCGAAGACAAGATCCAGGCCTCGCGCCGGTTCTACAACGGCGGTGTGCGTGAGCTCAACACCAAGATCAAGGTGTTCCCCAACAACATCTTCGCCAAGCGCCTCGGCTTCACCGCGCGCGACTTCTTCGAGGTGGCCGACCTGGCCGCCATCGCAGAACCGCCGCGCGTGCAGTTCTAGTGCCGCCGCTTTCGCGCAGGTTCCAAATTCTCGCTGACCCGAAGCCGGCATGTACAAAGCTATAGCTGCAAACAAGCGCAACACCGTCATCATCCTGGTGCTGTTCGTCATCATCATCGGCGCCCTCGGCTGGTTGGCCGGGTACCTCTACAGGAGCACCAGTCTGACGGTGGTCATCCTGGTGTTCGCCATCGGGTTCGCGATCTTCCAGTACTTCTTCTCTGCTTCGCAGGCCGTGATGCAGAGCGGCGCGATCGAGATTCAGAAGTCAGACAACCCGAGGCTCTGGCGCGTCGTCGAGAACCTCGCCATCACCACGGGGCAGCCGATGCCCAAGGTGTACATCATCAACGATCCGGCGCCGAACGCGTTCGCCACCGGCCGTGACCCGAAGCACTCGGTGGTGGCGGTGACAACGGGGCTGCTCGACATCATGACCGACTCCGAGCTCGAAGGGGTGATGGCCCACGAGATGGGCCACGTGCAGAACTACGACATCCGCGTCTCGCTGATCGTCTACGGGCTGGTGGTCGCGGTCGGCCTCATCGCCGACATGTTCTTTCGCATGGCGTTCTTCGGCCGCAACAACAACGGCAACAACCCCGTGGTGCTCGTGCTGGGACTGGTCGCCGCCGTCATCGCACCGATCATCGCCACCGTCGTGCAGCTCGCCGTGTCGCGGCAGCGCGAATACCTCGCCGATGCGACCAGCGCCATGACCACGCGGCATCCGGATGCCCTGGCCTCCGCCCTGGCCAAACTCGAGGCCTACGGCAAGCCCATGCAGAAGCAGACCACGAGCATGGCGCACATGTGGATCGCCGACCCGCTGCGACCCGGACTCGTGAACCGCCTCTTCGCGACGCACCCCCCGATTCCCGACCGCATCGCGCGGCTGGAGAAGATGGGCGGCAGCTTTTGAGCCTAGGGCTCGCCCTTCGGGCGACGCCGTACGAAGCTCGGCGGCGGTACGTCGCAGGGCCGCGTCAGGAGGCGGCGAGGGCGGCCGCGAGAGGCTCGGCGAAGGTGCCGCGGGGGGCCACGACGACGTCGGTGAGGTTCTGCCAGGCGGCGGTCTGGCGCAGCACGACGGCGAGGCGCTCGGCCGCATCGGTCGGCGGGTCGGGCTCGGCCCACGCGGCCTTAACGCGCAGCACGCCGGCCTGCCGGTCGTTCTTGAGATCGACCCGGCCCACGATGCGGTCGTCGATCAGCACCGGCAGCACGTAGTAGCCGTACACCCGTTTCGGCTGCGGCGTGTAGATCTCGATGCGGTAGTGGAAGTCGAAGAGACGCTCGGCGCGATCCCGCTGCCACACCATCGGATCGAAGGGCGAGAGCACCGCCGTAGCCTCGATGCGACGGGGCTGGCGAGCGTCTCGGTGCAGCCACGCGGGCCGGTTCCAGCCCGCGACCGTCACCGGCAGCAGCTCGCCCGACGATTCGAGGTCGCGGATGGCCGGCAGGGCATCCACCCCCTTCAGCCTGAAGTAGTCGGCGATGTCGGCGGCGGTGCCGATGCCGTGCGCCCGGGCCGAGATCGACACGAGCTCGCGCACCGCATCGGCGCGTTCGACCACCCGGTCGCGAACCTCGGGTGCCAGAACCTGCTCGGGCAGAGCGTAGATGCGCTCGAAGCGTGTGCGGCCCGCGGCCACCACGTCGCCCCAGCGGAACAGGGTCTCGAGGCCGATCTTCACGTCTGACCAGCCCCACCACGACCCGGTGCCCCTGTTCGACTCATGCTCGACGGCGCTGGCGGCGAGCGGGCCCTTCTCGGCCAGTTCGGCGAGCAGCCAGGTGATCATCTGCGGGTTTGCGTTCGCCCAGGAGTCGTCGCTCGCCAGGCTGCGAGCGCGAAAGTCGTTCATGCGCCAGCGCAGCAGAGGCAGCGTATCGACCGGGATGAAGGAGGCCTCGTGAGCCCAGTATTCGATCATGCGCTTGCCGTAGGTGAGCCGGTCGAGGTCGGCCTTCGGGTACGGCCCGAGGCGTGAGAAGGCGGGCATGTAGTGGCTGCGCTCGAACACGTTCACCGAGTCGATCTGCAGCAGGCCGAGGCGGCCCACGAGGCCGGTCAGCTGGCGCAGGCCCGGTGCCGGCCGTACCCCGCCCGAGCCGAACCCCTGTGCACCGAGCGCGATGCGCCGCGCGAGGGCGGGCGAAACCGAAGAGACCACCATCGAAGCGTAGCGGCCGCGACCGACACCAGGCCGACGCGGCGACCCCGGGCCTGTGCAGCCGTCTGTCTAGACTGTTGCCATGCCAGATTCAGCCACGCCGCCGGCCGCAGCAGCCGAGCCGCGCGACCGCTCGAGTTTCTTCGCACGCCGGCGCGCTGCCGTGCTGCGCGCCCAGGCCGCGCAGGCGCAGGCGCAGGCCGAGGCGCTCGAGCGGGTGGCCGACCGCGCCGAGGCCGCGCCCGAGTCGGGCCAGCTCGTTCCGCCGGCGATGCAGGTCGCGGGCGCCTGGGCCTGGCGCATCGTTGTCATCCTCGCGGCTCTGGCCGCCCTGCTGTGGGTGGTCTCGCAGTTCAGCCTCGTGGTCATCCCGCTGCTCGTCGCGGTCGTGCTCTCGGCGCTGCTGGTGCCCTACAAGAACTTCCTGCTGCGCCACCACTGGCCGCGCTGGATGGCCATCGTCGTGCCGCTGCTCACCGTGTTCGTCATCATCGGTGCCCTCGGACTGCTCGTGACGACCCAGATCTCGTCGGGCTACGACGACCTCAAGGCGCAGAGCACCGCCTCGTACAACGCGTTCATCGAGTTTCTGAAGACCGGGCCACTGCACCTCACCGACGACCAGATCAACAGCTACATCGGTCAGGCGTGGACGGCCATTCAGAACGACAGCGCGGCACTGTTCAAGGGCGCCCTCAGCCTCGGCACCACCGTGGGTCACGTGCTTACCGGCGTGCTGCTCGTGCTGTTCTCGACCCTGTTCATCCTGATCGACGGCAAGGGCATCTGGGGGTGGATCGTGCGCGTCTTTCCGAAGCGTGCCCGTGCGGCCGTCGACGGCGCCGGCCTCTCGGGGTGGAACACGCTGCAGAGCTTCATCAAGGTGCAGATCCTGGTGGCCTTCGTCGACGCGGTGGGCATCGGGCTCGGTGCGTTCATTCTGCAGGTGCCGCTGGCCATCCCGATCGCCGTGCTGGTCTTTCTCGGCTCGTTCATCCCCGTCGTCGGTGCGGTGCTGACCGGTGCCCTGGCCGTGTTTGTCGCACTCGTCTACAACGGCTGGGTGGTCGCGCTCATCATGCTCGGGGTGGTGCTGCTCGTGCAGCAGATCGAGGGTCACGTGCTGCAGCCACTCGTCATGGGAACGGCCGTGCGCGTGCATCCGCTCGCCGTGGTTCTCGCCGTGGCTGGGGGCAGTATTATCGCAGGTATCCCGGGCGCGTTCTTCGCTGTGCCGATCGTCGCGGTTCTGAACGTCATGATCACGTACGTCGCAAGTGGCGCCTGGCACAACAGACCTGACCCGAAAGAACCCGTGCCCAATGCCTGAAACGCCCGTACAGACCGTCTCTGCCGTTCCTGCACTGGCCGACATCGAGTCTGCACGGCAGGTCGTGGCTGCGGCCGCGCAGGTCACCCCCATGGAGTCGTCTCGGTTTCTCGCCGAGGTGCTCGGTTCAGAGGTGCTGCTGAAGCTCGAGAACCTGCAGCGCACGGGCTCGTACAAGATCCGCGGCGCCTACTACCGCATGTCGCGGCTGAGCCCCGAGGAGAAGGCCCGCGGGGTCGTCGCGGCCTCGGCCGGCAACCACGCGCAGGGTGTCGCCTTCGCCGCCCGTGAGCTCGGGATCAAGGCGACCATCTTCATGCCGCTCGGGGTGGCGCTGCCGAAGCTGCAGGCCACGCGCGACTACGGGGCGGATGTTCTGCTGCGCGGGCACACGGTCGAAGAGCCGCTGCGTGCCGCCGCCGAGTACGCCGCCACGAGCGGGGCCGTGCTGATTCCGCCCTTCGACCACCCCGACGTCATCGTGGGGCAGGGCACCCTGGGGCTCGAGATCTTCGACCAGGCGCCCGAGCTCGAGACCGTGATCGTGCCCATCGGCGGCGGCGGGCTCATCTCGGGCGTGGCGAGCGCGGTGAAGCAGCGCGCGGCAGTCGAGGGGCGGTCGGTGCGCATCATCGGCGTGCAGGCGGCGAACGCGGCCGCCTACCCGCCCTCGCTGGCGGCCGGCGCGGCCACCGAGATCCGCACGTCGGCGACGATCGCCGACGGCATCGCCGTAGCGAAACCCGGCATGCTGAACTTCGAGATCATCCGCGAGCTGGTCGACGAGATCGTGACGGTGAGCGAGGCCGACATCGCCCGCGCCATCCTCGTGCTGCTCGAGCGGGCCAAGCTCGTGGTGGAGCCGGCGGGCGCGGTCGGTGTCGCAGCCATTCTGGCCGGGCAGGTCGCCGGCACGGGTCGCACCGTTGTCGTGCTCTCGGGTGGCAACATCGACCCGCTGCTCATGCAGCGCGTCATCAGCCACGGCCTGGCGGCCTCCGACCGGTACCTGAAGCTCAAGATCATGCTGCCCGACCGCCCGGGGCAGCTCGCGCGCACGGCCGAGATCGTGGCCGAGGCCAACGCGAACGTCATCGAGGTGCTGCACACGCGCCACGGCGGCGGCATGCAGCTCAGCGAGGTCGAGCTCGAGCTCAGCGTCGAGACCCGTGGGCCCGAGCACCGGGCCGAGGTGGTGGCGAAGCTGCGCGACGCCGGCTACGACGCCCGCCTGGTTCTCGACTGACCCCGTCGCTGGTTGAGTAGCGCGCAGCGCGTATCGAAACCGACCATGGATGGTTTCAGGCTCAACCGGCGGCGTCGCAGAGCGGCGCGCGTGCAGAAACCTGCCGTGGGAGATCTTGGCACCCGCAACCGGCGGCAGCGACGTCAGCCCGTGTAGTTCTCGACGGCGGTGATCTTCACGGTGATGGCGCGGCCGTTCGGCGCCTCGTAGGTGGTCGTGTCGCCCACCGCGAGGCCGAGGATGGCCGTGCCCAACGGGCTCTTCTCCGAGTACACATCGAGGTCGCTCTGGCCCGCGATCTCGCGGCTGCCCAGCAGGAAGACGGTCTCGTCGCCCGCGATGTCGGCCGTGATGACGGTGCCCGGAACCACGACGCCGTTGCTCTCGGGCGCCTCGCTGACCTGCGCGGTCTTCAGCAGGTTCGTCAGAAAGCGGATGCGCGCCTCCTGCTTGCCCTGCTCGTCTTTGGCGGCGTGGTAGCCGCTGTTCTCCTTGAGGTCGCCCTCTTCGCGAGCCGACTGGATCTTGTCGGTGATCTCCTGCCGCCCGATCGTCGTGGCGTATTCGAGTTCGTTCACGAGACGGTCGTACGCGGCCTGCGTCAGCCAGCTGACTTCTACTTCGTCTGCCATGAAGGTCCTCACGTTCTTTCAGCTCGAGGTGAGCCAGCAGCTGTCGAGCACGCCCGTGACCGCTGGTTCTGTGGTCAATACAGTAGTGGTGATCTGCTGGGTGCGCTGAGCCGACGCAGGTACGTCGATCACTTTGAACCCGACCACCGCGTGCGCTTCGTTCTGAGCCTCGACCGCGCACGACACAGTTCTACCACTGGCCACCGACACGTTCAGCGTCACGTCGACCCGGGTATCGCTGACGACCGTGTACGCCTTATCCTGTGCATCCACTGTGGATGCCGTACCGTCGAACCCCGCCCAGATGACCCACGACCCGATCACGAGCACCACGGCCGCACCGAACCCCAGCGCGAGCAGGCGGTTGCGACGGCCCGACTTCGGCGTGCGCCCGTAGCGCTCGGCCCGAACGTTCGCGGCGGGCGCGGCGCTCGAGGCCGGCGCCAGCGGTGCGGTCGAGGCAGCGAACACACCGTCTTCGCTCAGCTCGTCTTCGTTCACGCGTTCGAATCTCTCTGGTCGAAACGATTAGTCTGGGTCAGTGCAGAAAATCCCCGCACAACCCAGTCACTAGGGTAGTTCGCTTACCTGAGGAGTTGAGACACCTGGCTTTACGTCTCATGGCCGTACACGCGCATCCCGACGACGAGTCGAGCAAGGGCGCCGCCACGTACGCCTACTACGTGCACCGTGGCGTCGACGTCATGGTGGTCAGCTGCACCAGTGGTGAACGCGGCAGCATTCTGAACGAGAACCTCGAGGCCAGGGCGTGGGCCGAACGTGACATCGCCGGGTTGCGCCGGGTCGAGATGGCCGCCGCGCAGGCGGCCGTGGGGTTCGAGCACCGCTGGCTGGGGTACGCCGATTCGGGGCTGCCCGACGAGGGTGACCCGCTGCCGGCCAACGCGTTCGCGAGCATCCCGACCCACCTCAGCGTTCGCCCGCTGGTCGCTCTCATCCGCGAGGCGAAGCCGCACGTTCTGCTGACATACGACGAGAACGGCGGCTACCCGCACCCCGACCACATCAGGTGCCACGACGTGTCGGTGCTCGCCTACGAGCTGGCGGCCGACGAGTCGTACGCGCCCGAGCTCGGGGCCCCGTGGCAGGTGCAGAAGCTCTACTACGACCGCATCTTCAGCTACCAGCGCATGCAGTCGATCTACTCGCTGCTCGTCGAGACCGACCCCGAGAGCCCGCTCATCACCTCGTTCACCGAGATGAAGAGGTGGATGACCGAGGCGCCGTTCCTCGCGACGACGCAGATTCCTGCGGGGGAGTTCTTCGAGGCCCGCGACCAGGCCCTGCTGGCGCATGCCTCGCAGGTCTCGCCCGACAGTTCGTTCTTCTTCTGGCCCAACGAGTTGCAGCGCAAGGCGTGGCCGTTCGAGGACTACCAGCTGGTCGACTCGAAGCTGCCGGCCGTCGAGCGCGGCGACGCCCTCGAGTCTGACTTCTTCGAGGGCATCCGTGACGAGGCCGACCAGGCCGTCGAGGTGCCCGCCCCGTGATGACGCACCTCGCCGTCACGGCCATGCTCTGGCTGGCCGACGACTCGACCCCGACGCCCACCGTCGACCCCACCTACAACCCCGACACCGTCACCCCCGGCATCATCGGCTTCATCATCACCCTCGGGGTCGCCCTCGGTGCGGTGGTGCTGATCATCGACATGGTGCGGCGCATCCGGCGCATCAACCTGCGCCAGCAGGCCAAAGAGAAGGTCGACGCCGAGGTGGCCGCGGCCGCCGCAGCAGCGGCACGACCGGGCGGCAAGGGCCGCGGCCGTGGCGTCGGCGGTGGTGGCGGCGGTTCAGCGACCCACGTCATCGAGCCGAAACCCGACGACGGCCCGCCGAGCAGGTGACGCCGGTGGCCCCGGGAACCCCGGGAACCCCGGGAACCCAGGGAACCCAGGGAACCCAGGGAACCCCGGGAACCCCGGGAACCCAGGGAAGCCTGGCAATCCCGCCTAGGCGTTGAAGGGCGGGTTCACCGCGAGCAGCATGATGCCCGTCCAGTGGCAGGCGAACGCGACCAGCGTGAGTGCGTGAAAGATCTCGTGAAAGCCGAACACGCCCGGCACCGGGTTCGGGCGCTTGATGCCGTACACGACCGCCCCGATGGTGTAACTGAGGCCACCCACCAGAACGAGCGTCATCGTGACCGCGTTGGCATCGAAGATGTCGACGATGAAGAGCAGTGCAGCGAACCCCATCAGCACGTACAGGGGTGTGTAGAGCCAGCGTGGCGCGTCGATCCAGAAGACACGAAAACCGATGCCCAGAACGGCGGCGATCCAGATCAGAATCAGCAGCAGCGTACCCTTCGCCGGCGGCAGCGCGAGCACAGCGATGGGCGTGTAGGTACCGGCAATCAGTAGAAAGATGTTCGCGTGGTCGATGCGCTTGAGCACCCGCTTCGTCTTGGGCTGCCAGTTGAAACGGTGGTAGAGCGCCGAGTTGCCGAACAGCAGCAGCGACGTCAGAGCGAACACCGCGCAGCTCCACTTGGCGGCCGGCCCCTCGGCGATGCTCACCAGAACGATGCCCGCGGCGATCGCCAGGGGGAAGGTCACGGCGTGAATCCAGCCGCGCCAGGTGGGCTTCACGTCGAGTGGGGGTATGCCCTCGCTGGCCTCGAGCAGGGGCAGGGCATCCGGATGTTCGGGCATTGCCTCAGCCTATGGCCGCCACCGGGTCGCCCGCTGTGAGTTCGGCGCTGCTGGGGTAGCGTAGCTTCGTGGCAAACAGGCAGGGCTCACCGGCACGGGGGTTGCTTTACGGGCTCTACCAGAAGCGACTGCGCCGCGAGCTCGACCAGGGCACGATGCCGCACCACGTGGCCATGATCATCGACGGCAACCGTCGCTGGGCGAAGCAGAACTTTCTCGCCACGGCCGCCCACGGGCACCGGGCGGGCGCCGCCAAGGTCGCCGAATTTCTGGAATGGTGCGACGACCTCAAGATCCAGGTCGCGACCCTCTACCTGTTGTCTACCGACAACCTCAAGAGCCGCAGTTCTGACGAACTGGTCGAACTGATCGAGATCATCGCGCAGCTCGCCGAAGAGCTCTCGACCTACCGCGACTGGCGCATCAAGCACGTGGGCAGCAACGAGGGCCTGCCGGTGCGCCTCGTCGACGCCCTCGCCGAGGCAGAGGCCCGCACGGCCGGCAACACCGGCCTGCACGTGAACCTCGCCGTGGGCTACGGCGGTCGCACCGAGATAGCGGATGCCGTACTGAGCATCATCCGCACCCACCAGGATGCCGGGCACTCGCTCGACGACCTCGCCGCCAACCTCGACGAAGACCTGATCAGCGCCCACCTCTACACGGGCGGCCAGCCCGACCCCGACCTCGTCATCCGCACCTCGGGCGAGCAGCGGCTGAGCGACTTCATGCTGTGGCAGAGCGCCCACAGCGAGTTCTACTTCATGGAGGCGCTGGGGCCCGACATTCGCCAGGTCGACTTTCTGCGCGCGCTGCGCGACTATTCGCGGCGCCATCGCCGGTTCGGCAGCTAGGCTGTTTCACCTCGACAGCTGTTTCTCGACAGAAAGGGTGTTGCTCATGAAAGGCAAGCTTCTCGTGATCGCCGGGTTCGGCGCGGGCTACCTGGCCGGCTCGGCCGCCGGTCGCAAGCGTTACGAACAGATTAAGGCCAAGGCGAGCGCGGTCGTCAACGACCCGAAGGTGCAGAAGACGGTCAAAGACGCCGGCGCGTTCATCGCCGAGAAGGCGCCCGAGGTGGTCGGTTCGGTGCAGAACGCCGTTGCCGACGTTGCGAAGAAGGCTCCCGACAAGGTCAAAGACGCGGCGTCGAAGGTGCGTGAAGGCGCCGAAGACGGCTACAAGAAAGCCACGTCGTAACACGAAGTTAATCTGGGTCGACGCGTGTCGTTACCAAACTCGCAGCTGAGCGTCGTAGCTTGGTGGCATCAGGTATGGCACCTGATCGAAGCGGCCACATAAGTACGTTTCGATACCAACCAGGGTCTTGAAAGAGGCTCAGGGGCCGCTTCGCCGGAAAGAGATCCGGCGCCGCGTGCGCGGGCCGGGGTTGGAGTACTTGTGCCCGATCAGAAAACTCAAAAGTCCGTCAGCACCAGCGTCAACCAGGCCGAGCGTACCTACGTGTTAGATACCTCGGTCTTGTTGTCTGACCCGAAGGCGATCTTCCGGTTCGCCGAGCATCCCGTGGTCTTGCCGGTGGTGGTCATCTCTGAGCTCGAAGCAAAACGCAACGACCCGGAGATCGGATACTTCGCACGACAGGCGCTCCGAAACCTCGACGAATTGCGCGTGCTGCACGAGAGACTCGACTTTCCGATCTCGGTCGGTGAGGCCGGCGGCAGCCTGCGCGTCGAACTGAACCACTCGAACATGTCGGTGCTGCCCTCGGGTCTTCAGCTGAACGACAACGACTCGCGCATTCTGGCGGTCGCCCTCAACCTGTCGAACGACGGGCTCGACGTGACGGTGGTGTCGAAAGACCTTCCGCTTCGGGTGAAGGCCGCCTCGATCGGTCTGGCAGCCGAGGAGTACCGGGCCGAGCTGGCGGTGGACTCCGGATGGACGGGGCTCGACGATATCACCCTGAGTGCCTCTGACATGTCGAAGCTCTACGAGCACGAGCGCCTCGAGACGCCGCTCGTCGAGAAGATGCCGATCAACACCGGGCTGGTCATCCACTCCGAGAGAGGATCTGCTCTCGGCCGCGTCACCGGCAAGCACAGCTTCCAGCTCGTGCGGGGCGACCGCGACGTGTTCGGGCTGCACGGGCGCTCTGCCGAGCAGCGCGTGGCGATCGACATGCTGCTCGACCAGGAGGTCGGCATCATCTCGCTGGGGGGTCGAGCCGGTACGGGGAAGTCCGCTCTGGCCCTGTGTGCCGGGCTCGAAGCTGTGCTCGAGAAGCAGCAGCACCGCAAGATCATGGTGTTCCGGCCGCTCTACGCAGTTGGTGGCCAGGAACTCGGCTTCCTGCCGGGCGACGCGAGCGAGAAGATGAACCCGTGGGCGCAGGCGGTGTTCGACACGCTGGGTTCGCTGGTGTCGCAGAACGTGCTCGACGAGGTCGTCGAGCGGGGCATCCTCGAGGTGTTGCCCCTGACGCACATCCGGGGCCGTTCGCTGCACGACGCCTTCGTGATCGTCGATGAGGCGCAGTCGCTCGAGCGCAATGTGCTGCTCACGGTGCTCTCGCGCATCGGGCAGAACTCGCGGGTGGTACTGACGCACGACGTCGCCCAGCGCGACAACCTGCGGGTCGGCCGCCACGACGGGGTCGCCTCGGTCATCGAGACGCTGAAGGGGCACCCGCTGTTCGGGCACATCACCCTGACCCGCTCGGAGCGCTCGGCGATCGCCGCCCTCGTCACCGAGATGCTGGAGTCGAACGAACTGGCCTGACCGGCGAACGCGCCCGGTGAACGGGCCTGTGAACGGGCCGGTGTGATCGGAGGATCGGCTGGTGTGATCGGCGTACCCGATCACACCAGCACCGCCAGCCAGAACCCGGCGAGCAGAAACGGTCCGAGCGCGAGACTCTGACGGCCGTGGAGCAGCGCCACGAACGCGGCCGGCACGAGCAGCAGCAGTGTCGCGATCGCGGCGACCAGCTGCGGCGGAGGCGAGTTCGACGCCGGCACCAGCTGCAGGGTGCCGGCGAGGAGCCCCACGAGCTTGACGTCGCCCATGCCGACGCCACCCATGGTCCACACGCCGAATGCGGCGGCAAGCACGCCGCAGCAGACCAGCACCGGCGACGCGCCCGTGGTCGACGGCGCGGCAAGCGACGTCAGCTCGGCGGCCAGGGCGAAGGAGACGTAGCCGACGAGTAGCAGAGCGTTCGGCAGACGCCGTTCGCGCAGGTCGGCGGCGGCCAGCGGAATCGTGATCGCGGCGATGGTGAGCAGGGGGATGAGCCAGAAGAGCATGGCGCGACCCTAGATCGACAGGCGACCGGCGCCCGTGGGTTATCCACAGGCGCCGTTCGATCGGCCGTCAGCGTGCCGGCCGTCTGGCTGGCCCACCGTTGGGGCCGGCCGTCTGGCTGGCCCCACCCCGTGAGCTACCTGGCCTGCGGCGGTCGCGTCATCGAGAGCACGTCGAGGGCGGTGTCGAGCTGTTCGAGGGTGACCTCGCCGCGTTCGACAAAGCCGAGGTCGATGACCGCCTCGCGCACAGTGATGCCCTTCGCCACCGAGTGCTTGGCGATCTTCGCCGCCGCCTCGTAGCCGATGATGCGATTCAGCGGCGTCACGATCGAAGGCGACGACTCGGCCAGCGCGAGCGCCCGGGCGAGGTTCGCCTGAAGGCCGTCGACCGTCTTGTCGGCGAGCAGCACCGACGAACTCGACAGCAGCCGGATCGATTCGAGCAGCGCGGTGCCCATCACGGGAATCGCGACATTCAGCTCGAAGGCGCCCGACGCGCCCGACCAGGCGATGGTGGCGTCGTTTCCGATGACGCGCGAGCACACCTGCAGCACAGCCTCTGGGATGACCGGGTTGACCTTGCCGGGCATGATCGACGATCCCGGCTGCAGGTCGGGGATGTGCAGCTCGCCGAGGCCGGTGTTGGGGCCGGAGCCCATCCAGCGCAGGTCGTTGCAGATCTTGGTGAGGCTCACGGCGAGCACACGCAGCGCACCAGAGGCTTCGACGAGCGAATCACGTGCGCCCTGGGCCTCGAAGTGGTCGCGGGCCTCGGTGATCGGCAGCTCGGTCTCTTCGGCGAGCAGGCTGATGACCAGTTGTGGAAAGCCGGCGGGGGTGTTGATTCCGGTGCCGACGGCGGTGCCGCCGAGCGGCACCTCGGCGACGTGCTTCAGCGTGCCTTCGACCCGCTCGATGCCGAGCCTGATCTGTGCTGCGTAACCGCCGAACTCCTGTCCGAGGGTGACCGGCGTGGCATCCATCAGGTGGGTACGGCCCGACTTCACCGCCGTCTTCCACAGCTCGGCCTTCGCCTCGAGGGACTCGGCGAGGTGGGTGAGCGAGGGGATGAGGTCGTGGATGAGCGCCCCGGTCACCGCGACGTGCACCGAGGTGGGAAAGACGTCGTTCGACGACTGCGAGGCGTTCACGTGGTCATTCGGGTGCACCTTCGAACCGAGGCGCGTCGACGCCAGTGAGGCGAGCACCTCGTTCATGTTCATGTTGGTCGAGGTGCCGCTGCCGGTCTGGTAGATGTCGATGGGAAACTGCTCGTAGTACCCGCCGCCGATCACGTCGTCGGCGGCCGACGCGATGGCTCCGGCGATCGACGGGTCGAGCACACCGAGCTGCTCGTTGGCCAGGGCCGCGGCCTTCTTGATGCGGGCGAGCGCCGTGATCTGGGCGGCCTCGAGCACGTCACCCGAGACGGGGAAGTTCTCGACCGCCCGCTGGGTCTGGGCACCGTAGAGCGCGCTGGCGGGAACCCGCACCTCGCCCATCGTGTCGTGCTCGATGCGGTACTCGATTTCGGGAACGTTCTCCACCACTTCGTGGCCTTTCTGGTTGTTTGACGTGATCACTGAACGGGGTTGGTCAGACCGACGGCCATGTCGGGCACGGCTCGCCCCTCTGACAGGCGATAGTTGGCGCCGACGATGCCGAGCCGGCCCTCGGCGATGGCCGTGGTGACGATCTCCGACTGCTGTAGCAGGTCTGCGACGGTGTCGCGCAGGTGGTAGCGGCCCACCTCGTAGGGGTCGAGGTCGCCCGGCTCGGTCACGCTGCCCGGGTTGCGCGCCTCGGTGACGTCGGCGACCTGCCGGATGGCCGGGATGATCTTCTCGACGAGGTGCGCGATGTGCGGCGGCAGTGGGGGAGTCTCAGGGTCTTGCGAGGCGATCGCGGCTGCCACGGCGCCGCACTCGTCGTGCCCGAGCACCACGATCAGCTGCACCCCGAGCACGCTCACGGCGTACTCGAGGCTGCCGAGCACCGACTCCGAGATCACCTGGCCGGCGTTGCGGATGACGAACAGGTCACCGAGACCCTGGTCGAAGATGATCTCGGCGGCGAGCCGCGAGTCGCTGCAGCCGAACAGCGCCGCGCGCGGAGCCTGGCCGGCCGCGATCTGGTGGCGCCGCTCGACGTCTTGCCGGGGGTGGCGCGGCTCGCCGCTGATGAATCGCTCGTTGCCGCGCACCATCTCGGCCCACACCGTCGCGGGCGTCTGAACAGCCTCCGGCTCCCTGACCACGTCTTCTCCGAACTCTTCGACCAGGCTCACTGCGTCGCCGCCGCCGTCGCGGGCTGTGCCTGGAGGTTGGTGGTGATGGCCGACGCGAGCTGCCGGAACTCGTCGACCGTGCCGGTGCCCAGCAGAACATAGGTGGTCGCGCCCGACTGGGCGGTGAGCGCATAGCTGGCGTTGCCGACGTCGGTGGCCGTCTGCCGATTGTCGTACACCGTCCACTGGATGCCGTCGATGACCACGGTGTCGATGGCAGCGGTGTTGTGCACCTGCTCGGCGACCCAGTCGTCGACTCCACCCGACCCGGTGTCGACGGCCTGCTCGAGCCCGATGTACGCGCCCGACGGCGTGGTGAAACCGATGTACCAATAGGGGATGGCGTCGGTGCCGGTTCCGCTGCTGCGGATCTCGGCCGCGTTCGAACTCCAGGTGTCGGGCAGTGCCGGCGAGGCGACCGGTACGGGGAAGGCGGCCTGAGCGTCTGCCGCCACCTGGGCGTAGTCGACCGTCTGCAGGTGCGACGTGTTGTCGCGCGGAACCAGCAGCACGATCACCAGAACGACACCGATGCAGACGATGAGCGAGAGCCAGAGGTTGTTGATGGTCTTGTTCGCGCGGTACTTGCGCGACTGCTCGGCCTTGCGGGCCGCGGTCTCGTCGGGCGTCTCGGGCCGGCCGAGTTCGGCGACGACGCGGGGTGGCTTCTGCCGCCCCGGAACTGTGCCGTTGGTGCTCACCTGGTCTCTACTCCGCACCCTGCCGCACGCCTGTGGCACCGGCCGACGCGCCGCTGCCCGCAGCGCGTGCGGCGTCGAGCCGGGTCTTGGCGCCGATCAGCCACTCCTCGCAGCGCGCCGCGAGGGCCTCGCCGCGCTCCCACAGCCCCAGTGACTGCTCGAGCGTCGCCGCACCGCGCTCGAGCTCGTTGACGACCCGAACGAGTTCGTCGCGGGCCTCTTCGTAGCTGAGCGAGCCGATTTCGGGCTCGGTTGGTGACGAGGGCATGATGCATCCATCCTATCGATCGTGCAGGTCGGGTAGTTCGCCTTCGGAGCGAGCGCCCAGCGCCCCGCTCGCGAGGGTGATGACGAGTTCTGCGCCCGACGGGGCATCCGCGGGGCTGCGCACGATGTGCCGCCCGCCCCCGCCTTGCTGAACGATGGCGTAGCCGCGGTCGAGCGTGCTCTGCGGCGAGAGCGCCCGCAGCCGGGCGCCGAGCTCGCTGGTCGTGGTGCCGGCCCGTTCGAGCACGCGGTGCATGAGCTCGACGCCGCGTGAGACGTAGCGGGTCAGGTCTTCGGCGCGCAGATCGACGATCCAGCCGGCATTGGCGAGCGCGGGGCGAGACCGCACCTGTTCGATGCGGTCGATCTCCGAGCGCACGTACGCCGTCACGCGCAGGCTGAGCCGGGCGCGCGCCTGCTCGACCTTGTTGAGCTCTTCTGACACGTCGGGTACCACCCGCTTCGCCGCGTCGGTGGGGGTGGATGCCCGCAGATCGGCCACCTCGTCGAGCAGCGGCCGGTCGGCCTCGTGCCCGATGGCGCTCACGAGGGGGGTGCGGCACGCGGCTGCGGCTCGCAGCACCTGCTCGTCGCTGAAGCCGAGCAGGTTCTGGAAGTCGCCGCCGCCGCGCGCGATGATGATGACGTCGACCTCAGGGTCGTCGTCGAGTTGGGTCAGTGCCGAGACCACCTCGCGGGGCACCCGGTCGCCCTGCACCGCAGCGTGCACGACGCGGAACGCCACCGACGGCCAGCGCAGCTGCGCATTGCGCAGCACGTCTTTCTCGGCGTCGCTGTCTTTGCCGGTGATGAGCCCGATGCAGCGCGGAAGGAAGGGCAGCTGCTTCTTGCGCGACGCGTCGAACAGCCCCTCGGCGCCGAGCTGCTGGCGCAGCCGTTCGAGCCGCTCGAGCAGGTCGCCCAGCCCCACGTGACGCATCTCGAACACCTGCATGGTGAGTGTGCCGCCCTTGAGCCAGTAGTTCGGCTTCACCAGCGCGATCACCCGGTCGCCCTGCTTCAGGTCTGCGGGGATCTTCGCCTTCACCGACGACCAGATATTGAAGCCGACGGTCACATCTTCGGTGGTGTCTTTGAGTTTGCCGTACACATTGCCGCCGCTGACGCCCCACTGGGTGATCTCGCCCTCGACCCACGCGGTGCCGAGCCGGTCGATGTACGCCTTGATCTTGCCCGAGAAATGGGCGATCGGCCACGGGTTCTCGAAGGTGGGCGGGCCGTCGACCGAGGCCTGCACCCGGGCTCGTGCGTCGGCCTGGCTGGTCGCCTGCGCGCCGGCGCCCGTGCGCTGATCGGCCATGCCCGTACCTCCTGCACGTAGAATCGAGAGTGTGAGCGACACAACCATCAGCCTGCCCATGCCGAGGATGCCCGGCGTACGCAACAGGCTAAAGGATACCCCTGTCATGGGTGCCAAGCGGGTGCTGCTGGCGGCGCCCCGCGGCTACTGCGCGGGGGTCGACCGGGCCGTCGTCGCCGTCGAGAAGGCCCTCGAGCGTTACGGCGCCCCGGTATACGTGCGCAAGCAGATCGTGCACAACATCCACGTGGTGGCGACGCTCGAGCGAGCGGGGGCGATCTTCGTCGACGAGGTCGACGAAGTGCCACCGGGATCGCATGTCGTCTTCAGCGCCCACGGCGTCTCTCCCGCGGTGGTGCAGGGTGCGGCCGACCGCAACCTGCAGGCCATCGACGCCACCTGCCCGCTGGTCACGAAGGTGCACCGCGAAGCGGTGCGCTTCGCCCGCGACGACTTCGAGATTCTGCTGATCGGCCACGAGGGTCACGAAGAGGTCGAGGGCACGGCCGGTGAGGCCCCCGAGCACACCACCCTCGTGGGCAGCCCCGACGAAGCCGACACCATCGAGGTTCGCGACCCCGACAAGGTGGTCTGGCTCTCGCAGACCACCCTGAGCGTCGACGAGACCATGGAGACCGTTCGCCGCCTGCGCGCCCGCTTTCCCAACCTGCAAGACCCGCCGAGCGACGACATCTGCTACGCCACCCAGAACCGCCAGGTCGCCATCAAGAAGGTCGCCAAAGACAGCGACCTGGTGATCGTGGTCGGGTCGGCCAACTCGTCGAACTCCGTGCGCCTGGTCGAGGTCGCGCTCGAGTACGGGGCGAAGGCCGCCTACCGCGTCGACTATGCGCACGAGGTCAAGCAGGAGTGGCTCGACGGTGTCAACACGGTCGGCGTCACGTCTGGGGCATCCGTGCCCGAGGTGCTCGTGCAAGAGCTGCTCGACGACCTGGCCGGGGCCGGCTACGGCGAGATCGAGACCGTTCAGACGGCCGAGGAAGACCTGATCTTCTCGCTGCCCAAGGAGCTGCGCCAGAGCTCGACCGGCGCTCAGGATGCCCGTGCGTTGGGCGGCCGCCGCAGCTGACTTGTAGGCTTGTCGTGACTGAGAAGGGGAATCTCAATGACGTCAGACCTCACGGGCACAGCCCTCGAACTTCGGGGCCTCAGTAAGAGATTCGGTGACAAGCTCGCCGTCGACGATCTGAGCCTCAGCGTTCCGGTGGGGTCGTTCTACGGCCTCGTGGGCCCGAACGGTGCGGGCAAGACCACGACGCTGTCGATGGCGACCGGCCTGCTGCGACCGGATGCCGGGCAGTCGTTCATCCACGGCGTCGACATGTGGCAGCGCCCCCTCGAAGCCAAAGCCCTGGTGGGCAACCTGTCTGACGGGGTCAAGCTCTTCGACCGGCTCACCGGCGAACAGCTGGTGACCTACAACGGACTGCTCTTCGGTATGCAGCGCGACACGGTCGCCGAGCGGGTCGGTGACCTGCTGCGCCTGCTCGACCTCGAGAGTGCCGCGGGCACACCCGTCGTCGACTACTCGGCGGGCATGACCAAGAAGATCGCGCTGGCGTGCGCGCTGATCCACGCGCCCAAGCTGCTCGTGCTCGACGAGCCGTTCGAGTCGGTCGACCCGGTGTCGGCGGCGAACATCCGCGACATGCTCACCGACTACGTGCGGGGCGGCGGCACGGTCATCGTGTCGAGCCACGTGATGGATCTGGTGCAGCGCATGTGCGACCGCGTCGCCGTCGTCTCGGCGGGCCAAGTGCTCGCGGCGGGTACGGTCGACGAGGTGCGCGGCAGCTCGTCGCTCGAAGACCGGTTCGTCGAGCTCGTCGGCGGGCGTCACCACTCAGAGGGGCCCGAATGGTTGCGACACTCCTGAGGCTGCGCTTCCTCGTTCTCGCCAACACGCTGAAGCGCAGCAAGTGGCAGCTCGTCGCGGTGATCATCGGCGCGATCTATGGGCTGGGCATCCTGTTCTTCGCGATCGTCGGGCTGATCGCCCTCTCGTTCGGGCCGGTCTCGCTCGCGACCACGATCGTCACACTCGCCGGGTCGGCGCTGATCGCCGGCTGGATTCTCATTCCGCTCTTCGCCACCGGCATCGAGCAGACACTCGAGCCCGCCCGGCTGGTGCAGTTCCCGCTGCCGATGTCGAAGCTGCTGGTGGGGCTCACCGTGGCCGGTGTGCTCGGTGTGCCGGGCGCCATCACTACGATTGCGGCCCTGGGTACGGTCGCGACCTGGATCAGGTACCCGTTCGCCGCGGTGGCCACCGTCGTGTGCTCCCTGCTCGGCGTGCTCATCTGTGTGATCGGGTCGCGCATGGTGGCGGCGCTGAGCGTCTCGCTGTCGTCGAACCGCCGGTTCCGAGAGTTGTCGGGCATCCTGATCTTCATTCCGCTGATTCTGCTCGGCCCGATCATCGTCGGGGTCAGCCGCGGCATCAGTTCGTCGGCTGACGCGCTGCCGGCCGTCGCCCAGTCGCTCAGCTGGACCCCGCTCGGCGCCCCGTGGTCGGTGCCGGCAGACCTCGCGGTCGGTGACTACGGCGCGGCCGGCCTGAAGTTCGCCATCACGCTCATCACACTGGTGCTGCTCGCGTTCGTCTGGCGCCGCAGTCTCGCGACCGCCCTGGTCAGCCCGCCGGCCAACGCCGGCCGCAAGGTCGCCCGGGGCAAGGTCGGACTGTTCGGGGTGCTGCCCGCCACGCCCGCGGGCGCGGTCGCCGCGCGAGCGCTCACCTACTGGCGTCGTGACCCGCGCTACGCCCGACAGCTGATCGTGGTGCCGCTGATTCCGGTGCTGCTCTACTTCTACTCCTCAAGGATGGACTCGCTCGCGCTGCTCAACCTGACCGGGCCTCTCATTGCATTCGTTCTGTCGCTCGCCACGTACGCCGACATCTCGTACGACGGCACCGCCTTCGCCACCCACGTCGCGGTCGGCGTGCGCGGCCGAGACGACCGGCTCGGCCGGGCCATCGCCCTTGCGGTCATCGCGCTGCCCATCGTCGTCGTGCTCACCATCGCCTCTGTCGCGGTCTCGCAGTCGTGGGCCCTGCTGCCGGCACTCTTCGGGTTGGCGCTCGGGCCGATGCTCTCGGGAATCGGCCTGACCGCGGTCACCTCTGCGCGCATCATCATTCCGGTGCCCGCGGCCGGCGACAACCCGTTCAAGTCGCGGCCGGGGGCGGGGTTCACGACGGCGCTCAGCGGGTTCGCCACGTGGGGCATCCTGCTGCTGCTCGCGCTGCCCGAGATCGTGCTCGGGGTGCTGGCGATCATCCTGGGCTCGGCCCTGCTGGGCTGGCTGGCTCTGCTCGTCAGCGTGGTGCTCGGCGCGACGTTCGCCGTGGTGGGAATTCGCCGCGGCGGTGCGCTCTACGACCGGTCGGCGCCCGAGCTGCTGGCGCGGCTCAGGATGCTGCGCGGGGCCTGAGCCCCAAGGAAGCTACTGCGTGTTCGCCGTCGACATGACCTGCTGCAGAAAGGCGGGGTCGCTGAAGAACGCGAAGGCGATGACGCCCACCCACAGTGCGAACGTCACGATGCCGATCACGATGACGATCGGCGACGCCAGCTTTCGGCGCTGCAGCCGGCGCACCGACCACACGATGGCCACGAGCTGCAGGATGATCGAGACCACACCGACGACCGCGCCGGCTGTATCGGCACCGGCCGACGGCGTGATGGTGCCGTAGCCCTGGGCCGCGGCGGCCTGGTTCAGAATGCGGTTGAAGTCGAACAGCGTCGGAACCATGCTCGCCGACAGCAGCACTCCCACGAACAGCAGGAACGCGGTGATCGCGACATCGGCGATGTTCAGTGGTTTCGTGGCACCCGTGCCGGGATTCACCCCGCCGCCGTGCGGCGCGCCGTACTGCCCGGGCGGGGCGTAGGGCTGCGGGGGAGCGCTGTAGGGCGGGGGCGGTGTGCCGGTGCCGGTGCCCGAACCCGAGCCGTCTCCCGGCGCGGCCTGCCCGGCCGCAGGCGCCGGAACATCGGAGTCGTTCGCCGGCGGGGCGGGCGGCTGCCACGTCCAGCCCTCGGGAGCGAGCTCGCCGTATTTGGGCTTCGGTCTTTCGTCAACCATGGCAGCATTTCTTGTCGCGCGAGCGGGGAGGTCTGTGAGTGTGTTCGTGTCGCGGCAGGTGGCGAACCCTCCGCGGCCGTGAACCATGACAGGCTAACAGCATGCACGCCAGCGAATCTGAAGAACGGCCGTCGAAGGGCCGCCCCACAGTGCTCATCTACACGACCGACGTCGTCGCCGAGCGCATGGCCGGGCCGGGCATCCGGGCCATGCGGTTCGCCGAGGCGCTTGCGCCCGTCGCCGAGGTCAGGCTGGTGGCGCAGCACACCGCAGAGCTGCGTCGTGACGACTTCGTCATCGACACGGCGACCGGCGACGACCTGCTCGAGCACATTCGCTGGGCCGATGTGGTGATCGTGCAGTACCCGATCTTCTCGGTGATGCCCGAGGTGCTCGACACCGACACCATCTGGGTCGTCGACCTGTACGACCCGTTTCTGCTCGAGCAGCTGCAGCAGGGGCTGTACATCGAGTCGACCGACCAGGTCGCGTCGGCGCGGTGGACTGTCGACGGCGTCAACGAGATGCTGCTCAACGCCGACTTCATCATCTGCGCGTCAGAGAAGCAGCGCGACATGTGGATCGGGCAGCTGAGCTCGCTCGGCCGGCTGAACCCGCAGACCTACCGCGCCGATCCGTCGCTGCGCAACCTGATCGACGTCGTGCCGTTCGGCGTCGACGAGGCTGCTCCGGTGAAGACCCGGCCGGGCATCCGGGGCGTCGTCGACGGCATTTCAGAGACCGACCGGGTGCTGCTCTGGGGCGGCGGCATCTACGACTGGTTCGACCCGCTCACCCTCATCAGGGCGGTCGCCCAGGTGAGCGCGCGCCACGACGACCTGCGCCTGTTCTTTCTGGCGACGCAGAACGCCAACCCGCTGCACGGCACGATGAAGATGGCGACCGACGCCATCGCTCTCGCCGACGAGCTCGGCGTGCTCGGCCGGTCGGTGTTCTTCAACGAGACGTGGGTGCCGCACACCGAGCGGGCGAACTACTTTCTCGACGCCGACGTGGGTGTGAGCACCCACCTCGACCACCTCGAGACCGCCTTCAGCTTTCGCACCCGGCTGCTCGACTACCTGTGGGCAGGGCTTCCCATCATTAATTCGGCCGGAGACGCATTCGAGCGCGACATCGTCGACAGGCAGCTCGGCGCCGTCGTGGCGCCCGGCGACGTGGGCGAGCTCGCGGCGGCCATCGAGGCGCTGCTCTATGACGAGGCTGCGGCCGCGACCGCCCGGCGCAACGTCGAACAGTTTGCCCCGGCGCTCTACTGGTCGCACGCGACCCGCAACCTCGTTCGGTTCTGCACGAATGCGCAGCGCGCGGCCGATGCCGGGCTCGCGGCGCAGCGTCGAGTGGATGCGCGCAGCACAGCCGAGACGCAGGCCTCGCAGCTCGCGTCGGCGGAGCTGGCGCGGCAACGGGCTGTCGACGTGGCGGAGGCGGCACGCGCAGAGGCCGCACGCCTGGCCGCGACGGCCGATGAACTGCGGGCGCGTGTGGGCGACCTCGAGGCGAGCACGTCGTGGCGCGTCACTGCCCCGCTGCGGGCTGTGACCAGGCTGGTGAAACGCTAGCGGCGCCTGACCCGATTCAGGGCGAACCGCACCGGATGCTCGCGCAGCGCGGTGATGCGGGCCCTCAGCTGTTCGAGCTCGGCTTCAGCGGCATCGGCGCGCTGCCTCTGCTCGTCACGCTCCGCCGCGGCGCTGCCCGACTCGGCCGAAGCCTCGGCGAGTTCGCCGGCCACCCGTGCCGCGTCGGCGCGCAGCAGGTCGAGGTAGGCGTTGATCTCCTCCGGCGGAAAGACGCGCTGCCGGTCGAGGGGAGTCGACGGCTCGATGCTGGGAACCGCCATTCCCACGAACTGCAGGATGTTCGCGTCGGTGCCGGCGAGCATCCGTTCGAACTCGCCGCCGGGCAGGGTGGCGAGGCCGAGCTCACGCAGCGCACCCTCGACCATCTCGGTGGGGTACGGGAAGACGACAGGGTTCTCGGCGGTGATCGAGAACCCGCTGCTGACGAACATGTCGTCGACCTCGACCCGGTCGTAGAAGTGCAGATGCGTCTTGTCGAGGATTCCGGTCTGGGTGTAGCCGAACACGCCGCGCAGCAGGTCGAGGCGAACCGAGGTGTGCGTCATGTTCGGAATGGAGTACGCCACCAGCCCGCCCGGATTCAGCGTCGCGGTGAGCCGCCGCAGGGCCGCCCGGGGGTTCGGCAGGTGCTCGAGCAGGTCGGCGCACACGATCACGTCGAACATGCCGAGCTCGTCGAGCGACTCGGCCGACGTGACGTCGAAGACCAGCGCCGACGAGATCTTCGTCGCTGCCTCGGCGATGTCGGCGGCGTCGAGATCGACCCCGACCACCGTGCAGCTCTTCAGGCGCTCGAGGGCCTCGCCGAAGGTGCCGGTCGAACAGCCCACGTCGAGCACCCGCGAACCGGCGGGAACGTACGCGAACAGGTTCGACCAGCTGTCGTTCGACCCCTGCGGGTTGAAGCGGTGGTCGGAGTACGCCGAGAGCGCGCCCGAATCGGTGCCTGGCATGGTGTGCTCGCCTCGAACCCGGCGGCCGGCCCGTCGCCCCTACTTCTCTGAGTGGCCGGCAGAGCCGAGCTGCTCGGTCGCCTCGACCACCCGTGCTGCCATCGCCGTCTCGGCGATCTTGCCCCAGGCGCGCGGGTCGTAGATCTTCTTGCTGCCCACCTCGCCGTCGACCTTCAGAACGCCGTCGTAGTTGGTGAACATCGTGCCGGCGATCGAGCGAGTGAAGGCGTACTGGGTGTCGGTGTCGATGTTCATCTTGATGACACCGTTCGCAACCGCCTCAGAGATCTCGGCGTCACTCGACCCCGAACCGCCGTGGAAGACGAGATCGAACGGCTTGTGGTTGTCGCCGAGCTGGGCGGCGTACTTCGCGTACACGCCGTCTTGAATCTCCTTCAGCAGCTCGGGACGCAGCTTCACGTTGCCGGGCTTGTACACGCCGTGCACGTTGCCGAAGGTGAGTGCGGCCATGTACCGGCCGTTCTCGCCGAAACCGAGTGCTTCGACGGTCTTCAGTGCGTCATCCACCGTCGTGTAGAGGTGCTCGTTGATGTCGTGGCTCACGCCGTCTTCTTCGCCGCCGACGACGCCGATCTCGACCTCGAGAATGGCGTTGATGGCCTTCGTGCGCTTCAGCATGTCTTCGGCGATGGTGAGGTTCTCGTCGAGCGGCACAGCCGAGCCGTCCCACATGTGCGACTGGAAGATCGGCTCGCGACCGGCCTTGACCTCGGCCTCGGAGGCGGCGATCAGCGGCAGCACGAAGGTGTCGAGAGCGTTCTTCGGGCAGTGGTCGGTGTGCAGGGCGACGGTGATGGGGTAGTTCTTGGCGACCTCGTGCGCGAAGGCGGCGAATGCGAGCGCGCCGGTGGCCCGCGCGCTGCCGGTGGGCGAGACCGCGCGCTGGCCGGCGAAGTAGTCGGCGCCGCCCGTCGTGACCTGGATGATGCCGTCAGAGCCGGCATCCGACAGGCCCTGCAGAACCGCGTTCAGAGTCTGAGACGACGAGACGTTCACGGCCGGATAGGCGAACCCGCCCGCCTTGGCCTTGTCGAGCATTTCGGCATACTGATCGGGGGTTGCAATGGGCATGTCATCTCCTTTGGTGGGCGCGATGGCAGCGCGCCGGCCTGCGTACGAACCTGAGTCTAGCGAAAGCGCGTGAGCTGACCCGAGCGGTACGCTGGGAGCCATGACCGCTGACAGCACACCCCTCTACGAGCACCCCGACCGCAACCTCGCACTGGAGCTCGTGCGAGCCACCGAGGCGGCCGCCATCCGGGCGCAGCCGTTCATCGGCAAGGGCGACAAGAACGCCGCCGACGGGGCCGCAGTGGATGCCATGCGCGCGTTCCTCGGCACCGTCGACTTCGACGGGGTGATCGTCATCGGTGAGGGCGAGAAAGACAAGGCGCCGATGCTCTTCAACGGCGAGCACGTCGGCACCGGTCGTGGCCCGTCGTGCGACATCGCCGTCGACCCCATCGACGGCACTTCGCTCACCGCCGCCGGTCGGCAGAACGCCATCTCGATGCTGGCCGCCTCCGACCGTGGCACGATGCTCGATGCCTCGTCGGTGTTCTACATGAACAAGATCGTCACCGACGGCGACGGGTTCGGCGTGATCGACATCGACCGGCCGATCGGCGACAACATCCGGGCGTTCGCGAAGGCGAAGGGCAAGGCGGTCGGTGACATCCGCGTCGCCGTACTCGACCGGCCGCGCCACCAGCAGCTCATCGAAGACATCAGGGCGACGGGTGCCGGCACGCGGCTCATGCTCGACGGCGACGTGGCCGGCGGCATCAACGCCGCCCGGTACGGCACCCGCATCGACATGTGCGTCGGCATCGGCGGCAGCCCCGAGGGTGTGGCCACCGCCTGTGCCATCAAGGCGCTCGGCGGGTTCATCCAGACCAGGCTCGCCCCGAAAGACGACGACGAGCGCCAGAAGGGCATCGACGCGGGGCTCGACCTCGACAAGCTCTACGAGGCGAACGACCTGGTGTCGGGCGACAACACCTTCTTCGTGGCGACGGGCGTGACAGACGGCGGCCTGGTCGCCGGCGTCAAGCGCCTCGGCCCCATTCTGCGCACCGAGTCGATCGTGCTGCGGTCGCACTCGGGCACCATCCGCCGCATCGAGGCCGACCACCTCGCGGAGAAGTGGCTCTACCCCCCAACGCCGGTTGAGCCTGTCGAAACCAGCAGCCAAGACCGCCCCGCCCAACGCCGGTTGAGCCTGTCGAAACCAGCAGCCAAGACCGCCC